>JBEKGT010000096.1:0-7261 GCA_050012655.1 Gemmatimonadales bacterium
CCCCCTCACGTCTTACCTCTCACCTTCTCACCTCGATCACCTCCATCACCTCGATCACCTCCATCACCTCCATCACCTCCTCGGCCGAATTGTGACCCCGCTCACATTCCCCATTCACCCACCCTTCCGCACCAGCGCGGCGCGCCGTATCGTAGCTGTCCCTGTGAAACGCGAACGCCGCCGCTCCCTCGACGATACCGCCACGCTCCGCGCCCTCGTCGGCACGGTGCGCGAAGGGATTTACAGCACCGACCGGCAGGGCCGCATCCTCGACTGCAACCCCGCCTTCCTCCACCTGTTCGGTGTCGCCACGCTGGAGGAGCTGGGCAACTGCCGGGTGCCGGACCTGATGGTGGACCCGGGACTCCGCAACCTCGAGCACGACCTCATCGCCCGCGACGGCGGTGTCCGCGAGTTCGAGTTCCGCCTGCGGCGCCCCGACGGCCGGATCCTCACCGTGCTCGACTCCTGCACCGCCGTCCGCGATCCGAAGACCCAGGAGCAGCACTACCACGGCATCCTCATCGACATCACCGAGCGCAAGGAGGCGGAGGAGACGCTGCGCCGGAAACAGGAGGAGCTGCGCAGCACCGTCGCGGCGCTGCGGGCCTCCGAGGAGCGGTACACCCTGGCCGCGGCGGGCGCCAACGACGGCATCTGGGACTGGGAGCCGGGCGCGGAGCGGATGTACCTCTCCCCCCGCTGGAAGGAGATGCTCGGCTACGCCGCCGCGGAGGTCGAGGACCGTGCCGACGAGTGGTTCTCGCGGGTCCACGCCGACGAGCAGGACACGCTGCGCTGCGCTCTCGACGAGCACCTGAGGGGTGCCACGCCTCTCTTCGAGCACGAACACCGCATCCAGCACAAGGACGGCTCGTACCGCTGGGTCCTGGCGCGCGGGCTCGCCGTCCGCGACCGCAGCGGCGCCTTCACGCGGATGGCGGGGTCGCTCACAGACATCACGGAGCGCAAGCGCGCCGAGCTGCAGCTCCAGCACGACGCCTTCCACGACGCTCTCACCGAGCTACCCAACCGCGGCCTCTTCGACGACCTCCTGGGCCGCTCCGTCGGGAAGCTCCGCCGGCAGCCCGACTATCTCTTCGCCGTGCTGTACCTCGACCTCGACCGGTTCCGCGTCCTCAACGAGAGCCTGGGCCACAGCCACGGCGACCAGCTCCTGGTCGCCGTCGCGAAGCGGCTCCAGACGTGCATCCGCCCCGGCGACACCGCGGCGCACCTCGGCGGCGACGAGTTCGGCGTTCTCCTCGACGGGCTGAAGGAGCCGGCCGACGCCACCCTCGTGGCCGAGCGCATCCAGCGCGAGCTCTCGCTCCCGTACGTGCTGGGCGGCCAGGAGGTCTTCACCACGGCGAGCATCGGCATCGCCCTGAGCGCGCCCGCGTACGAGCGGCCCGAGCAGCTCCTCCGCGACGCCGACCTCGCTCTCTACCGCGCCAAGGCCCTCGGCAAGGCGCGCAGCGAGGTGTTCAACCTCGGGATGCACGCCCTGGCGGTGGCGCAGCTGGAGCTGGAGACCGATCTCCGGCGCGCCCTCGAGCGCGAGGAGTTCCGGGTCTATTACCAGCCGATCGTCGCGCTGGACTCCGGGAGCGTGGTGGGGTTCGAGGCGCTGGCACGGTGGCAGCACCCGGTGCGCGGCCTCCTCGAGCCCGCCGCCTTCATCGCGGCCGCCGAAGAGACGGGATTCATCATCCCGCTGGGGCGCTGGGTGCTCCAGGAGGCGTGCCGCACCGTGCAGGCCCTGAACGCCTCGCGCCCCGGCAAGCCCGCACTCGCCGTGAACGTGAACCTGTCGCCGCGGCAGTTCCGCCAGCCCGACCTCGTGGACCAGGTGCGCGCGGTCCTCGATGAGACAGGGCTGCCTCCGGCGTGCCTCCGGCTCGAGATCACCGAAGGCACCGTGATGGAGCACGCCGAGCCGGCGATGGCGACACTGGCCTCGCTGCGCACGCTCGGCGTGCAGGTCCACCTCGACGACTTCGGCACGGGCTACTCGTCCCTCAGCTACCTGCCGCGCTTCGAGATCGATACGCTGAAGATCGACCGCAGCTTCGTGAACGACATGGCGGGGCGAGGCGAGAACGCGGAGATCGTCGGGGTCATCGTCACCCTGGCGCACAACCTGGGACTCCAGGTGATCGCGGAGGGGGTCGAGACGCCCGAGCAGCTGGCGATGCTCCGCGACCTGCGGTGCGGCCAGGTGCAGGGGTACCTGTTCTCGCGGCCCGTCGCCGCGGACGAAATGCCGGGCCTCCTCACCGCGGTCCCCGCGACGAACTGAGGTGCCGGTCCGCTCGCTCGCAGGCGCCTTCCAGGACCTCGACATCGGACGTCACAAGGCGGAGCTGTACCGGATGTGGCTCGCGGGCTACCACGCCGGGCTCGAGCACCCCCATGTCCTCGAGACGCTGGGGCCGTTCGGGCGGTCGCCCGCGACCGAGGCGCTGCGCCAGTACCTCCTTGCCGGCACGAAGCGGCGGCAGGGGATCGCGACCCTCGTCCGGGCCAAGCCGGCCCATTTCGCCCCGTTCGAGGCGGCCCTCCTCATCCTCGGCGAAGAGACGGGGGCGCTGGAGCAGTGCCTGCGCCTCCTCGCCGACTACTTCGCCGCCGAGCACCGGATGATGCTGTGGGTGAAGCAGAAGATGACGTACCCCCTCATCGAGATGCTCGCCGCGGCCGTGATCGGGCCGCTGCCCCTTCTCTTCACCCGCCACCCAGCGCTGTATCTCCCCGCCGCCGCGGCGGGACTGGCGGCCGCCTCACTGGCGGGGGGCTCGATCCTGATGACGGTGGCACGGTACTACAGCCGGCAGCCCAAGCTCGTGCGGGCCCGATTGGCGCGGGCGCTGACCATCGCCGTCGAGGCGGGGCTCCCGCTGGGGCGGGCCGTGGAGCTGGCGGTGGCGGCCACCGACGACCCAGGCATCGCCGCGCACGTGCGGGCGATCCCGGCCCGGACCATCGGCGCGCAGCCGCTGGCGCGGACGTTCACGGGGTGCCCGAAGATCCCGCGGGAGATGGTGGCGACGATGGTGACCGCCGACACGACGGGAGACTATACCGGCACGCTGAAGAAGCTGGCGGAGCTGTACGACGGGGACTACGCGAGGCGCTGAACGCGGCCGCTACTGCAGCAGCTTCCCGATCACCTCCCGGTTCTTTGCGTTGCACGCGTCCGCACCCTCCGCCCGGTGCAGCTCGGCGATGCGGTCGCGATAGGCCTCCTCGATCCGGCCGCGCACCATCTTCATCGTGCTGTTGAGGAAGCGGTTCTGCTCGGTGAAGGCCTCCTCGAGCACGGCGAACGTCGAAGGCAGCCACCGCTCTGGAAAGATCCCGGCGTGCGGCCCCCCGGGCCGATAGCCGTCGATCACCCGCTCGAGGCGCCGGAGCACCGCGTCCTGCCCCTCCACTGTGTCCGCCCGATAGCCGTGGCGTGCCATCCAGGCGCGGAGCGCCTCGCGGTTCGGGACCACCAGGGCCACCGTCGCGGGAGACTGGCTGTTGTGGAGCATCACCTGGTCGAGGTACCGCGACCGGTCCACCAGCGTCTCCTCGATCCCCTCGGGGCTGTATTTCTCCCCATCATGGCCGATGAGGAGGCTCTTCTCCCGGCCAAGCACGAAGAGGTAGCCGTCGCGGTCCACGTACCCCAAGTCGCCGGTGCGGAGCCAGCCGTCCCGGATCGTCTCCGCCGTCGCCTTAGGATTCTTCCAGTAGCCGAGCATCACGTTCTCGCCCTTCACGACGATCTCGCCCTTCTCCCCGGCGGGGAGGTCCCGCCCCTGCTCGTCACAGATCCGCAGGGCGAGGTCGGGCACGAGCTGCCCCGACGACCCCAGCTTGTGGCACCGGGGGGAGTTGGCGGAGATGACCGGCGCCGCCTCGGTGAGCCCGTACCCCTGGTAGATCGGGATCCCGATGGCGTAGAAGAAGCGCTGCAGCTCCAGGTCCAGCAGGGCGGCGCCGCCGACGAAGTACTCGAGCCGCCCGCCGAAGTTGGCCCGCACCTTCTTGAAGAGCACCGCATCGAACAGCGCTACGAGCGGCCGCAGCAGGCCGCGCACCCCCCGGCCCCGATCGAAGCCGATCCCGTTGTACGCCTCCGCCACCGCCACGCCCGCGCGGAAGAGCGCCGCCGCAACCACCCCCTTGTCGCGCACCCCCTTCTCGATCCCTTTGCGGAAGTTCTTCGACATCGCGGGGGCGCTGAGGAGGAAGCTCGGCCGGATCTCCTTGATGGCCGCGGGGAGGTTGCGGAGCGTCTCCATCGGCGTCTTGCCCTGCGGGACGCTCGCGAGGCTCCCGCCCGTCGAGGCGAGGGCGTAGATCCCGCAGGTGTGGGCGAAGGCGTGGTCCCACGGGAGGACCAGGAGCGTGGTCCAGCCCGGCCCGAGCGGGTAGAGCGCTGTCCCCTGCTCGATGTTCGCGGTGTAGTTGCGGTGGGTGAGGACGATCCCCTTCGGGTCGGCGATCGTGCCCGATGTGTAGCAGATGTTGGCCGCGTCCTCACCGCGCACCGCCCGCCACGCTTCCCCGACCCGGCCGGGGTTCGCGGCGAGGAAGGCGTCCCCTCGCGCCAGGAGGTCCGGGAAGAGCACCGACCCCGCCGGCCTCTCGCCGGGATCGTCGAGGAAGATGAGCGTCTCGAGGGCGGGAAGGTCGGCCGCAATGCTGAGGATCTTCCCGGCCTGCGAGCCCGAGGCGATGACCATCCGGCAGCCGGCGTGCGCGAGGCGGAAGCGGAGCTCGGGGAGTTCCTCGAGCCGCACCGAGGTCGGCACGTTGATCGCCCCGGCATAGAGGACACCGAGCTCGGCCGCGGGCCATTCCTTCCGCCCCTCGGAGATCAGGGCGACGCGGTCTCCCTTCGCGAGACCAATGTCCATCAGCCCGGCGGCGCACCGGTGCACGAGCGCGCGCATCTCCGCGTACGTCGTGTCCTGCCAGACCCCGTCCCGCTTCTCGCGGACCAAGGTGCTCGAGGCGAACCGCTCGACGGAGGATTCGAAGAGGGCGGGCAGCGTCTGCGGGCGCGCGGAGGTCACTTCGCGTATCTCCAGTTCTGCGGCTTCCCCTCAGCCATCCACGCGACGGCCGCCTCGACCCGGCGCGCCCTGGTCTCCGCGCGCTTCGCCCCGGTGATCCACTCCACGTACTCGCGACGGTGGCTGGGCGGGAACTTGTCGAAGGTGGTGCGTGCCTTCGCGTCCTTCTTGAGCGCCTTCGTGAGGTCGGCGGGGACGGCCAGCGGCTTCGCCGGCCTCCCCGTCCCGGTCGCCTTCGCCGCCTTCTTCGCGTTCCGCTTCTCGAGCCACGGCGGCCTCACGCCTTCGTCGTTGAGCTTCATCGCCGTCTCGATGTAACCGGCGAGGACCTTCTTCGAGGGCAGGTCGGAGACGGCGCGAAGGCGGCCGAAGTTGCCCATCGAACTCCCGGAGTGGAGCCCCTTGCCGCCGAAGACCAGCTCGCCCTTCCAGAAGCCAAAGCTGCAGTGCTCCTTGAACGCCGCCATCGAGCAGAACATCCCCTTGTAGAGGAAGTTCGGGAAGCTCCACTTCATCGCCTCCTCCACGTCGGGACACGCCTCATGCACGACGGCGCGGACGTGCGTGAGGATCGGCCGCGCGAACGGGGCGGAGCGGGCGATGTACGCGTCGATTCGGGGGTCGCGCTTGCCCATCGGGTCCTCCGGGATCGTGGTCTGAGGGCAGGCGCGACGCTACAGCAGGAAGGGCGCCGGCGCTAGATGCCGGCGGCGGGGGGCTGCCACAGCTCGAAGCGATTCCCCTCGGGGTCCACCGCCCAGCCGAAGCGTCCGAACCCGGACTCCTCGATCCGGTCGTCCACGGTGGCGCCGGCGGACCGGAGCTGCGCCAGCATCGCGTCGAGGTCCGCGACGCGGTAGTTGACCATCCAGGACGAGGGTCCCACGCCGAAATAGGCGGTGTCGGCGGGGAAGGCGGACCAGACGCACTGCGTCGGCGTGCCGGTGGTGTCACTGGCCGAGGTGGCGAACGTGGCGTACGTCGCGCCCTCGGGCACGGGGACGCCGAGGTGCTCCCGATACCACGCCACCAGCTCGGCGGGCCGCTCCGCCTTGAAGAAGACGCCGCCGATGCCGGCGACCCGCTGGCGCTCAGCCACGGTTCCTCCCGCACGACTTCATCGCGCGTTCCATGAGGTGACGCCCCGGCACCCCGACGGGAGTGCGGCGCTGCGGAGTAGCCCCAAGGGGAATCGAACCCCTGTTCCTACCTTGAAAGGGTAGTGTCCTGGCCGTTAGACGATGGGGCCACGAGCCGTCCGAAAAGACCGAGAGGTGACGGTGGCGGGTCTCCCCATCCCCCATCACCTCTCACGTATCACCTGTCGCCCATCACTCATCACCCATCACGTACAGTAGCGGTAACGGGATTCGAACCCGTGTCTCAGCCTTGAGAGGGCTACGTCCTAGTCCCCTAGACGATACCGCCATGGAAGCCAGTGCCAAGCCCACAGACGCCAAGACGCCACGGAACTGCCGACCCACCCCCTCACGCTCTTCTTCGCCCTCAAGCAGGCCCGGAGGGAATCGAACCCCCAACCCCCGGTTTTGGAGACCGGTGCTCTACCAATTGAGCTACGGACCTAGACCACTGCCGCACGGGATACGGCCCGCTCCGCCTCGGCTGCCGGGCCCGTTCCGACTTCACAAGGGTGGCTGAGGGGAATTGAACCCCCAACCTCCGGAGCCACAGTCCGGCGCTCTAACCGATTGAGCTACAGCCACCACGGCCCCGGCCTGGTCTCCGGGGAACCACGTAAGTTACCCGGCGCCCCGGGGCCGTTCAACCCCGGGCGGGACAGACACCTACAGCTGGTCGGCGGCCTCCGGAAATCGCCGGAGGAACTGCGCCGCGATGTCCGGGGCGTCCTTCAGCAGCGCGAACCCCTCCGGCTCAAATCCCGGTCCCATGGTGCACCCCACCAGCGCATAGGCGCCCACGGGGCGGGCCGCGACCCACGAGCTCGCGGGGACGACGTGCACCGGAGCGGTCCCGCTCGCAGCCGCGCCGAGCCGGGCGCGGGTGAGGATGCGGGCGGCGGCGTCGAGGAGGAGGAGGTCGAGGGGCGCGCCTTCGTAGAAGTGCCAGATCTCGTCGGCGTCGAGGCGGTGCCAGCGGCTCACGTCCCCCGCGGCGAGGAGGAAGTAGATCGTCGTGATGGCGCTCCGACCCGGCCTGGCCGTTCCGCC
>JBEKGT010000097.1:0-7246 GCA_050012655.1 Gemmatimonadales bacterium
CGTTCGCGATGTTCGACATCTCGCCTCTCGTCGCCTGGTTCCTCATCCAGCTCATCCGCTCCGCGCTCCTCGGGGCGCTGTGACGGCGCGCGTCGCCGTCCACGTCCAGCCGCGGGCCCGCCGCACCGAGGCGGCGGGGATGCACGGCGACGCGGTGAAGGTCCGCCTCGCCGCCCCTCCGGTGGACGGCGCCGCGAACGAGGAGCTGATCCGCTTCGTCGCGGAGCGCCTCGGCGTGCCCCGCTCGACCGTGCGCATCGCCGCCGGAGCCGCGTCCCGGCGGAAGGTGGTCGAGGTGGACGGCGCGAGCGCCGAGACCGTGCGCACCGCCCTGCTCGCCGGCCCTCGGACTTGACCGCCCCCCGGGGCGCCTCTACGATTCCAGGACAACCGAGAGCCCCGTGGTGATTTGAGGCGTATTGCGGCCACGTTAAACAACCCGCTAAAAGGCCGGCCCGGGGCGCCTGCACAAGAGCGCCGCCGGGCGCGTCGTTTTCCCTCCCCCGGCCGCGCACCCGGGGTGCCAGAGCCCAGGAGAGACGGGAGCCGATGGACGCCAAAGCACGCCGCGCCGCCCTGACCGATGCCTTGGAGCACCGCATCGTGGTGCTCGACGGCGCGATGGGCACCGCGATCCAGGCCCGCGGCCTGGACGAGGCGGCGTTCCGGGGCGAGCGCTTCCGGGACCACGCCCTCCCCCTCCGCGGCGATTACGACATCCTCTCCCTCTCGCAGCCCGACGTCGTCATCGCCGTCCACGACGCCTACTTCGCGGCGGGCGCGGACATCGCCGAGACCAACACGTTCGCCGCGACCCGCATTGCGCAGGCCGATTACGGTACCGCGGTCCTCGCGCGCGAGCTGAACGAGGCGGGCGCCCTCCTCGCGCGGAGCGCCGCCGACGCGTGGACCGCCCGCGAGCCGGCGAAGCCGCGCTTCGTCTGCGGCGTCCTCGGCCCCACCAACCGGACCGCGTCCCTCTCCCCCGACGTCAACGACCCCGGTGCCCGCAACGTCACCTTCGACGAGCTGGTCGAGGCGTACGCGGAGGCGGCGGAGGGGCTCCTGAGCGGCGGCGTGGACCTGCTGATGGTGGAGACGGTCTTCGACACCCTGAACGCCAAGGCGGCGCTCTTCGCCATCCGCGAGGTGCTGGAGCGCCGCGGGCTCGACGTCCCCGTGATGGTGTCGGGCACCATCACCGACGCCAGCGGCCGGACCCTCTCGGGCCAGACGGTCGAGGCGTTCTGGAATTCGGTGCGACACGCCGATCTCTTCAGCGTCGGCCTCAACTGCGCCCTGGGCCCGGCGCAGCTCCGGACCTACGTCGAGGAGCTCTCGCGCCTGGCCGGCACACACCTGAGCTGCCACCCCAACGCCGGTCTCCCGAACGCCTTCGGGGGCTACGACGAGACGCCGGAGGCGATGGCGGCGGCGCTGGGGGAGTGGGCGCGCAGCGGATTCCTGAACATCGTCGGAGGGTGCTGCGGGACGACGCCAGCGCACATCCGCGCCATCGCCGAGGCGGTGCGCGGCGTGCCGCCGCGGCGCATCCCGTCGCCGGAGCCGTTCACGCGCCTCGCCGGCCTCGAGCCGCTGACGATCGGGCCCGACTCGCTGTTCGTGAACGTGGGAGAGCGCACCAACGTGACCGGCTCGAGCCGGTTCGCGCAGCTGATCAAGGCGGGGGACTACGAGCGGGCGGTGGCGGTGGCGAGCGAGCAGGTCGAGAGCGGCGCGCAGATGATCGACGTGAACTTCGACGAGGCGATGCTCGACTCGCGCGCCGCGATGGTGCGGTTCCTGACCCTCATCGCGTCGGAGCCCGCCATCAGCAAGGTGCCGGTGATGCTCGACTCCTCGAAGTGGGAGGTGCTCGAGGCGGGCCTCAAGTGCCTCCAGGGGAAGGGCGTCGTCAACTCGATCAGCCTCAAGGAGGGGGAGGCGGCCTTCCTCGATCAGGCGCGGCGCATCCGCCGCTACGGCGCCGCCGCGGTGGTGATGGCGTTCGACGAGCAGGGCCAAGCCGACACGGCGCAGCGGAAGGTGGAGATCCTGGCGCGGGCGTATCGGCTCCTCACCGAGGAGGCGCGGTTCGCGCCCGAGGACGTGATCCTCGATCCGAACATCTTCGCCGTCGCGACCGGCATCCCGGAGCACAACCGCTACGCGATCGCCTACCTCGACGCGTGCCGCGCGCTCAAGGCCGCGTTCCCGCGCTCCCTGGTCAGCGGCGGGCTGAGCAACCTGTCGTTCGCGTTCCGCGGGCATACCGTGGTGCGGGAGGCGATGCACTCCGCCTTCCTCTACCACGCCATCCAGGCCGGGATGGACCTCGGCATCGTGAACCCCGGCCAGCTCGCAGTCTACGACGACATCCCGAAGGAGCTGCTCGAGGCGGTCGAGGACGTCCTCTTCGACCGGCGGGAGGACGCCACCGAGCGCTTGGTCGAGCTGGCGGGCCGGCTCGGCGGCCCCGCGCGCACCGCGAAGTCGGAGGCCGACTGGCGGAAGCTCCCGGTGCGGGAGCGGCTGACGCACGCGCTGGTGGAGGGGATCCATGAGTATGTCGAGGCGGACGCCGAGGAGGCGCGCGCGGCCTCCGCGAAGGCGATCGAGGTCATCGAGGGGCTGCTGATGGACGGGATGAACGTCGTCGGCGACCTGTTCAGCGCAGGGAAGATGTTCCTGCCGCAGGTGGTGAAGAGCGCGCGGGTGATGAAGAAGGCCGTGGCCTACCTGGTGCCCTTCATCGAGGCGGAGAACGCGGCGGCGGGGGTGGCGAACCGGAACAACGGCACCGTGGTGATGGCCACGGTGAAGGGGGACGTGCACGACATCGGCAAGAACATCGTGGGCGTCGTGCTACGGTGCAACAACTACCGGGTGGTGGACCTGGGCGTGATGGTGCCGGCCCAGAAGATCCTCGAGACGGCGCGCGCCGAGGGCGCGGACCTGATCGGGCTGTCGGGGCTCATCACGCCCTCGCTCGACGAGATGGCGCACGTGGCGAGGGAGATGGAGCGCGAGGGGTTCGCGGTGCCGCTCCTGATCGGCGGCGCCACCACCTCGCGGGCGCACACGGCCGTGCGCATCGCGCCCGCGTACCACGGGCCCGTGGTGCACGTGCTCGACGCGTCGCGCGCGGTGGGCGTGGCGGGCGCGCTCCTCAACCCCGGGAAGCGGGACGCGTTCGCCGCCGGCGTGCGGCAGGAGTACGACGCCATCCGCACCGCCCACGGGCGGCGTGGCGAGGGCCGGCTCCTCTCGCTCGAGGAGGCGCGGCGGCGCAGGCCCGCCATCGCGTGGGCGGATTACGCGCCGCCGCGGCCCGCCTCCCCCGGCGTCCAGGCGTTCGCCGCCTGGCCGCTTGCCGAGCTGGTGCCGTACATCGACTGGTCGCCCTTCTTCGCGGTGTGGGAGCTGAAGGGCGCCTACCCCGGCATCCTCGAGGACGACACGGTCGGCCGCGAGGCGCGGTCCCTGTTCGCCGACGCGCAAGCGCTCCTCAAGCGGATCGTGGCCGACGGGGCCATCGAGGCGCGGGCCGTGGTCGGCCTCTTCCCCGCCAACGCGGTGGGGGACGACGTCGAGGTATACGCCGACGAGCGGCGCGGCGCCGCGCTGGGCACCCTGCGCGGATTGCGCCAGCAGTTCGAGAAGGCCGGCCGGCCGAACCTCTGCCTCGCGGACTTCGTGGCGCCGAAGGAGAGCGGCGTGGCCGACTGGCTCGGCGCCTTCGCGGTGACGGCAGGGCTCCACGCGGAGGAGCTGGTGCGGCGCTTCGAGGCCGCGCACGACGACTACAGCGCGATCCTGGTGAAGGCCCTAGCCGACCGGCTCGCTGAGGCGCTCGCCGAGCGGCTGCACGAGTGGCTGCGGCGCTAGCTGTGGGGGAACGCCCCGGGCGAAGCGCTGGACGGCCCGCACCTGATCGCCGAGAGGTACCGCGGCATCCGCCCGGCGCCGGGCTACCCCGCCTGCCCCGACCACACCGAGAAGCGCACGCTGTTCCGGCTCCTCGACGCCGAGCGGCTCGCCGGGATGCGCCTCACCGAGAGCGGCGCGATGCTCCCGGCGGCGTCGGTCAGTGGCTGGTACTTCTCCCATCCCGACGCGGCGTACTTCGGCGTCGGGCACGTGGGACGCGACCAGGTGGAGGACTACGCCCGGCGGAAGGGGTGGGGCCTCGCCGAAGCGGAGCGGTGGCTCGCCCCCAACCTCGGCTACGAGCCTGGCGTGCCGGCGGCACGATGACCACCTTCGCCGAGCAGCTGGCCGACGGCCGCGTCCACGTCTTCGACGGCGCGATGGGCACCGAGCTCTACGCGCGCGGCGTCTTCATCAACGTCTGCTTCGACGAGCTGTGCCTCCGGCAGCCGGACCTGGTGCGGGAGGTGCACGCGGCGTACGTGAAGGCCGGCGCCGAGATCATCGAGACCAACACCTTCGGCGCCAACCCCGTGAAGCTCCGCCAGCACGGACTCGCCGAGGAGACGGAGGCCATCAATCGCCGCGCCGCGGAGCTGGCGCGCGAGGCGGCGGGGAGCCGCGCCAGCGTCCTCGGCGCCATCGGCCCGCTGAGCATCCGGCTCGAGCCGTTCGGCCGCACGTCGCGGGTCGAGGCGTTCGAGTTCTTCAAGACGCAGGCGGCGGCGCTCCTCGCCGGCGGCGTGGACGGGTTCATCCTCGAGACCTTCTCCGTGGTCGAGGAGATCCACGAGGCGTTGCGCGCGGTGCGCGCGGTGTCGGACCTCCCGATCGTGGCGCAGATGACCATCCAGGAGGACGGACTCACCGCCTACGGCACCACGCCGGAGGTGTTCGCGCAGGCGCTCGACGAGTTCGGAGCCGACGTGATCGGGGTGAACTGCTCGGTGGGGCCGCAGGGGGTGCTCGAGGTGGTCGAGAAGATCGCCCGGGTGACCGACCGCCCCATCTCGGCGCAGCCGAACGCCGGGCTGCCGCGCCTCATCGGCGACCGGAAGATCTACCTCGCCTCCCCCGAGTACACCGGCGCGTACGCCAAGCGGCTGGTGGAGGCGGGGGCGCGCTTCGTGGGTGGGTGCTGCGGGACCACGCCGGAGCACATCCGCGAGGTGGTGAAGTACGTCGCGAGCGTCTCGCCGCGCCGGGCGGCGCACGTCGCGGCCGGGCCGGTCCAGGTGGCCGCGGGGGTGGAGCCGGTGCCCCTCGCCGAGCGGTCGGCGTGGGGGCGGAAGCTCGCGGCGGGGGAGTTCCTGCGGACGGTGGAGATCGTGCCCCCCAAGGGGGTGGACACCGTCCAGATGCTCGACGCAGCCCGCCAGCTGAAGGCCGCCGGTGTGGACGCCGTGAACATCCCCGACGGGCCGCGGGCGCAGAGCCGCATGGGCGCGGTGCTCTCGTCCATCCTGATCGAGCGGGAGACGGGACTCGAGGCGGTGGTCCATTACACCTGCCGAGACCGCAACCTCCTCTCGATGCTCTCGGACCTGCTGGGGGCGGCGGCTCACGGCCTCCACAACCTGCTCCTGGTGACGGGCGACCCGCCGAAGATGGGGCCGTACCCCGAGGCCACGGCGGTCTTCGACATCGACGCGATCGGCCTGGCCAACCTCGTCTTCCGTCTGAACCACGGCCTCGACCCGGGGGGGAACGCCATCGGCCGGCCGACGGCGTTCGTGATCGGCGTGGGCGTAAACCCAGCCGCGATCGACCCCGAGCGGGAGCTGCGGCGCTTCGCGTGGAAGGTGGATGCCGGGGCCGAGTTCGCGATCACCCAGCCGGTGTTCGACCCCGCCCAGTTGGAGGACTTCCTCCGCCGGGTGGAGGGGTTCCGCATCCCCATCGTGGCCGGGATCTGGCCCCTCACGTCGCTGCGCAACGCCGAGTTCCTCGCCAACGAGGTCCCGGGGGTGTCGGTCCCCACCGACATTCTCGACCGGATGCGGGCCGCGCAGGAACGGGGCCGCGACGCGGCGGCCGCGGAGGGGGTGGCCATCGCCAGGGAGATGCTGGAGCGGGTCCGCCCCATGGTGCAGGGGGCACAGGTGAGCGCGCCCTTCGGGCGGGTCCCCGTGGCGCTGGAGGTCCTGGCCTGAACGCCCTTGCCGCGCGCCCCAGCCGCCGACAGACTTAGAGATTACGACGCGACGGACGACCTGCCCCGGCACCCCGCTGGCCGCGGGGACCGCATGTCCGTCCGCGCCTACGAGGCCGCCCCGACCCTGATGCCAGAACCCACGTGCGAGGACCGATGCCCCACGCTGTGGCCGGCGGGCTTCACCATCTTCGAAGCCATGATGGTGCTGCTCATCGTGCTGACGGTGGTGGCGGCGCTGACGCCGGGGGTGAGCCGGTCGCTCACCCACGCCCGCGTCAACCGCGCGGCGAACGTGGTGGCTTCCGAGTTCTACCTTTCCCAGTCGATGGCCGGCCGGCAGCACAGGCCGGTGACGATGCTCGTCAGCCCCGGCGCGAAGACGATCACCATCTCCGACGCGGTGACCTCGACCGTGCTCGTCACCCGGAACTTCGGCAGCACCTCGGAGTTCAACCTCCTGGCCCTCAGCGCCATCCCAGCCAAGGTCTACATCCTGCCCAGCGGGATGGCGAGCAGCGGCGACACGGTGTTCGTGGGGGACGCGAGCTACACCCAGAAGGTGTACATGAGCAAGGCCGGACAGATCCGCATCCTCCGGTGACGAACCGGTCCCGCCGGGGGTTTTCCCTGGTCGAGATCCTGATCACGATCGTGATCTTCTCGGTGGTCATCATGAGCCTCGTGGGGCTCGCGTTCCAGGTCGCACACCGCTCCTCCCGCGCCACCGACCAGGCCCTTGCGATGTCGGTCCTTCTCGCCAAGGTGGACCAGGCGAGCGCCGTGTCCTACGACAGCCTGAAGGTGATTGCCGGGTGCGATACCACGGCGAGCGGGCCGGTGACGATCCGAGGATGCATCTACGTGGACTCGCTCTCCAATGTTCTGCGCCAGGTCCGCGTCATCGTCCAGACGAGCGTGCCCGGGGCACGCCCCGACACCATCAGTTTCCAGCGCGGCCGGGCGCGTTACCCGATCCCCCTCAAGTGAGCGCCCACCGCGGGTTCTCCCTGGCCGAGATGGTCGTGGCCCTCTTCCTGGCGGGCATCATCGGGGTCGCGCTGGCGCGGCTGGTGATCAGCCAGGCACGCTTCGTCGCGAACCAGGACGGGATGCTGCAGGCGCGCTCGGCGGCGCGCTCCGCCGTGAACGTCATGTCGAACG
>JBEKGT010000098.1:0-7243 GCA_050012655.1 Gemmatimonadales bacterium
TGTGGGCCACCTCGGTCTCGTAGCCGGCGGCGTCCAGGATCGCCCGGATCCCCGCGACGAAATCGGGGTCGTCGTCGATGATCATCAACCGCTTGCGCTCGGTCATCTGCGGCCTTCCTTGGCTGGTGCGGTCACGGGTGCGGCGCCCCCGCCCTCCGCGGGCGGGGCGTCGTCCCGGTAGACGGGCAACGTGATCGTGAACGTGCTCCCCTTGCCGGGGGTGCTCTCCACGGCGATGGACCCGCCGTGCGCCTCGATGATCCGGCGGCTGACGGCGAGGCCAAGTCCGGAGCCCCGCTCCCCCGCCGTCCCCACCGCCCCCGGCTGGGCGGTGTAGAACGCCTCGAAGATGTGCGGCAGGTCCTCGGGGACGATCCCCGGGCCGGCGTCCGCCACGCTCAGGCGGACCTCGTCCCCCTGCGCCTCGGCGGACACGGTGACGCGGCCCCCCTCCCGCGAGTACTTCACCGCGTTGCCGAGGATGTTCACCAGCACCTCGGTGAGGGTGCCCTGGTCGCCCCATACCACCGGCGAGGGTTCCGCCACCGCGGCGACGATCTCGACCTCCTTGCGCGCCGCGTGGACGCTCAAGCTCTCGACCGCCTTCTCCACCGGCAGCTTCACCGGCACCGCCGCGAACCGCGCCTTGACCGCCTCGAGGTCCACCGAGCCGCGCCGCCAGGTGTCGATGAGCTGGAGCAGGTCACCGATGCGGGCCTTCACCCGCCCCAGGCGGCTGCGCTGGTCCTCCGTCGCCACCGGCGCCAGCTCGCGCTCCAGGGCGTAGAGGTTCTGCTGGATCGCCGCCAGCGGCGCCTTCAGCTCGTGCGAGACGATGGCGGAGAAGTGGTCCCGCAGCAGCTCCCGCTCGCGGCGCAGCGCGATCGTCTCGAGCAGCAGCGACCGCTTCTCGGCCCCCCGCCGGACGATGAGGCGGAACTCCTCGGGCGTGAACGGCTTGGGGAGGAAGTCGTACGCGCCGCGCTTCATCGCCTCGACCGCCGAGCTGACCGTGGCGTAGCCGGTGATCACGATCGGCACGATGGTCGGATCCACCTCGTGGATGCGCTCGAGCACCTCGAAGCCCGACAGCCCCGGCATCTTGAGGTCCACCACGACCAGGTCGGGCCGGAACTCCCGCAGCTGCTCCAGCCCCCGCATGCCGTTCACCGCCGTGGCAAGCTCGTACGGCTCGCCGCGCAGGATCTCGGTGCAGGAGTCGAGCACGATCTCCTCGTCGTCGATGAGCAGGATCCTGGCGTCGGTCTGCACGGCTCTAGCCCTCCCCGGCCCCGTCCACCGGCAGGCTCACGATGAACGCGGTCCCCTTGCCGATCTCGCTCTCGACCGAGATGGCGCCATGGTGCTCCTTCACGATCCCGAAGCTGATCGCCAGGCCGAGGCCGGTGCCGTGCCCCACCTCCTTGGTGGTGAAGAACGGCTCGAACACGCGGTCCACATCCTCCGGCCGGATGCCGTGACCGGTGTCCACGAACCCCACCTCGACGGTCCGCGCGATCGGGTCATAGCAGGTGGTCAGCGCCAGCCGCCCCCCGCCGTCCATCGCCTCCGCCGCGTTGATGATCAGGTTCAGGAACACCTGCTGCATCAGCGACGGGTCGATCACCACCTCCGGCACGTCGGTGCGGAACTGCTTGACGACCTCGATGTTGTGGAACTGGGCCTGGTTCTCGACCAGCGCGATGCACTCCTCCAGCAGCACGTTCACCTTCGTCGGCCGCTTGAGCGGCGTCCGCGGGCGCGCGAAGTCGAGGAGTCCGCGGATGATCTTCGTCGAGCGGTCGGCCTGGATGATGATCTTGTCCACCCACCCCTGCGCCGCCTCGTTCGCCGGCCCCTTCTCGCGCAGCAGGTGCGAGTACGTGACGATGCCCTGGAGGGGGTTGTTCAGCTCGTGGGCCACGTCCGCCGCCAGCTGGCCGATCAGCGCCAGGCGCTCCGACTCCATGATCTTCCGGCGGGCGAAATCGTGCAGCTTTTCGTCCCGCATACGCAGCGCCGTGGCCATCGCGTTGAAGCTCTCGGCCAGCTCTGCGAACTCCGCGACCTCGGGCACCGCCACGGCGGTGTCCAGCTCCCCGTGCGCGAGGCGGCGCGACGCCTCCACCAAGTGGCGGAGGGGCACCGAGAGGCTCCGGGAGATGAGGTAGGAGAGCCCGACAGTGAGGCCGGCCGCGCTCAGCGTGATGCCCAGGAAGACGAGGCGCGAGTGCCGCTTGAGCGCCAGGTACGGGGCCTCGAGGATCCCGACGCCGAGCATCCCGACGTTCGCGCCGCCCACGTCCGCCAGCGGCGCGTACGCGGCCAGATACCAGTCCCCCACCGCGAAGGTCGGCGCCACCCACGGCCGCCCCTCCCGCACGACCTGGTGGTAGACCCCGGGGTCGATGCGGGTCCCGAGAGCGCGGGTGCCGTCGGCGTTGAGGATGGTCGTCGAGATGCGGGTGTCCCCCAGGAACAGCGTAGCGGCCCCCACCGCTTTCCCTTCGTAGGGCGGGTCCTGGAAGACCGCTTCCTGGATGCGGTCCACGAGGTCGGCGCGCCCGTTGAGGAGCACGCCCCCGTACACCACGCCGATGAGCCGGCCCGCCGCGTCCTCGACCGGCGCGGCCGCGTGGAGCAGCATCCCGACGACCGCGCCGGGCGCGGCCCCGGGCCGGGCGCAGCAGGCGCGGTCCATCAGGTCGGGACGCTCGCGGCGCAGCTCCTCGGCCCCGACCAGCGAGGTACCCGCCACCGCCTCGCGGCGCGCCAGCACCGCCCGCACCAGCGGATCGCCGGAGCGGTCGTCGCCGACGAGGCCTGGATGGCCTGGGCGCAGCAGCACCCGGCCCCGCCCGTCGGTGAGGACCAGGAGGTCGAGGTGCTCCCGGCGCGGCACCTCCCCGAACACCGTTGCGGCCCGCCGGGGGCGCCCCGCCACCAGGGCGTCGCGGAGGAAGAGACGGCCGGCCGTGAGCTGGACCAACTGCTCGATGCCGAGCAGTTGAGCGCCGTACATCTCGCGCGCGGCGCTCAGGTCGCTCGCGACCCGGCGCTGCGCCTCCGCGACGACGCGGCTGTCGATGAACCGCACGCCCACGTAGCTGAAGACGGCGCTGATGATCACGATGATCACCAGGAAGCCGGACATCAGCCGCAGGGCGATGGACCGCAGCACGCGGCGTCCCCCCTCGTCCCGCCGCGGCCCCTACGACGCCGCCACCCGCCGGCGCCGCAGCAGCGACGAGGGCAGGCTGTAGCGGTACAGCGTCCCCACGGGGTCGGCGATCGAGCCGGTGATGCGCTCGATCTCCACCGCGTCGTTGCTCGCCACCAGCGAGGCGAACCCCGACAGCGCCTTGGCCCCCTGGTCCCGCACCCGGCTGGTGGGCCCGAAGCACCCGGTGCACGGCATGTTCCCCTGCACGCACGCCGCCTCGCACCCCCCGCGAGTCGCGGGCCCCATGCACAGGACCCCCTGCGCAAGGAGGCACTCCTCCTCGTTCAGGACCACCTCGGAGGGCCGTTTGAACGCCGCCAGCGCCAGAGTGTCGGGCTTCGATGCCTTGCGCGGGCACTCGTCGCACAGTGCGATGTCGGGCGCGAGCACCGCGCCCTTCGGCGGCAGGGCCCCGGTGAGGAGCGCCTGCACGGCCGCGGCGATCAGCTTCGGCGTCGGTGCGCACCCCGGGAGGTAGTACTCCACCTCCGTGACCTGATCGAGCGTCCGCACCGTCTCGTAGAGACCGGGGAGGGCGAGCCGGTGCCCGCCGTCGTCCGTGTGCCGTTGCGGCAGCACCCCCTCCGGGTTCACCGTGCTCGGGCTGTCCCGGTACGCCGTCGCGAGCAGCGACGCAGTGTCCGACAGGTTCGCGAGCCCCGGGACCCCGCCCAGGTGCGAGCAGGCCCCGAACGCGATGAGCACCTGCGACTTGCGGCGCAGGAGGTGGACCATCTCCTCCTGCTCCGTGCTCCGGACCGCGCCGTTGATGAACGTCGCCACGATGGACCCGTCGGCCATCGCCTCCACGTCGTGGCGCTTGAAGTCCATGGCGCACGGCCAGAACACGATGTCCACGGCGGCCACCACGTCGAGCACCTTCTCGGCGAGGTCCACGACGGCCTCCTCGCAGCCGCCGCACGAGGCGCACCAGTAGAACGCGACCTTCGGCTTCGCGGTCATCGGGCCGCCACCTCCTCCGCTTCCTCGGCGAACGCCTCGCCCGGGACCTCCAGGTGCAGCGGCCCCAGGGCCCGGACCTTCTCCACCATGTCGTTGACCACGGCCTTCAGCGGCTCGGCCTCCGACGCGGAGAGCCACTCGAGGCGGAACCGCGCCTCCTCGATGCCCAGCGCGCGGAGCGTCCGGCGCAGCAGGTCGAAGCGGCGCAGGGTCTTGTAGTTGCCCGACTCGTAGTGGCAGTCGCCGGGGTGGCAGCCCCCGATGAGCACGCCGTCGGCGCCCTTGGCGAACGCGTCAAGCACGAACTGCGGGTCGATGCGCCCCGAGCACATCACCCGCACCACGCGGATGTTCGGGGCGTACTTGGTCCGCGTCGTGCCCGCGAGGTCGGCGGCCAGATAGGTGCACCAGTTGCAGAAGAAGGCGACGATCGCCGGCTCGAACTGCGCCGGCGCCGCCGCGGGTTCCCTGGTGGTCTCAGGCATGGGCCAGCACTCCTTCGATCTCCGCGTAGATCTCGTCGTCCTCGAACATGTTCTGCCGCGCCGAGCCCGAGGGGCAGACCGCCACGCACGTCCCGCACCCCTTGCACAGCACCTCGTTGATCTCGGCCTTCCCCTTCTCCACGTTGACCGTGATGGCCTTGTAGGGGCACATCGGGACACACGTCTTGCACCCCGAGCAGTCCTCCGCGACGATGTACGCCGTGTTCGGCTCGAGCTCGATGTGGCCGGCGTTGATGAGCGACAGCGCCTCGCCGGCCGCCGCCCCCGCTTGCGCCACCGTGTCGGGGATGTCCTTCGGCCCCTGGCAGGCGCCGGCGATCCACACCCCGTCGGTGAAGGTCGCGACCGGCGCCAGCTTCGGGTGCCGCTCGGTGAACCACCCCCCGCCGCCGCAGGTGATGTTGAAGGTCCGGCGCACGTCCTCGGCGTCGGCCTGCGCCTCCATCCCCACCGCGAGCACCACCATGTCCACCGGGACGCGGCGGATCCGCCCGAGGAGGGTGTCCTCCGCCTGGAGCACCAGGCGCCCGTCGTTCTCCGGGGCGGGGTACACGTCCGCCACCTTGCCGCGGATGAAGTGCACCCCCTCCTCCGCCACGCGGTTGTAGAACTCCTCGAACGCCTTCCCCGGCGTCCGCATGTCGATGTAGAAGTTGTAGACCTCGGCGCCCGTCCGTTCCTGCACCAGGTGCGCCAGCTTCAAGGCGTACATGCAGCAGACCCGCGAGCAGTGCTTGTTGGTGTGCTCGTCGCGGCTGCCGATGCAGTGGATGATGCCCACCGTCTTCGGGGTCTTGCCGTCGCGCAGCACCACCTCACCGGACGTCGGGCCTGAGGCGTTGAGGAGCCGCTCCACCTCGAGCGAGGTGTACACGTTCGGGTAGGTGCCGTAGCCGTAGTACGGGAGCCGCTTGGCGTCGAACACCTTGAAGCCGGTGGTCAGGAGAATCGTCCCGACCTCGATCGTCTCGACGCGCTCCTTCTGGGTGAAGTCGATCGCCTTCCGGTCGGCGCACGCCTCCACGCACGTCTTCTTGCACTTCCCCGACTTGAACTCGATGCAGCTCTCGGGGTCGATCGTGACCACCTGCGGCACCGCCTGCGGGAACGACAGGTAGATCGGCTTCCGCTTCGACATCCCGAGGTTGAACTCGTCGGGCTCCTTCCCCACCTTGTACACGCAGGCCTCGATGCAGTCCTGGCAGCCGATGCACACGTCTTCCAGGATGTAGCGGGGCTTCCGCTTCACCTTCACCGTGAAGTTCCCCACGTACCCGCTGACCTCCTGCACCTCGGAGTACGACCAGAGGGTGATGTTCTTGTGGGCCTTCACCGACGTCATCTTCGGCGTCAGGATGCACGCCGCGCAGTCGAGGGTGGGGAAGGTCTTGTCGAACATCGCCATGTGCCCGCCGATGGTCGGCTCCCGCTCCACCAGGTAGACGTGCTTCCCGGCGTCGGCGAGGGTGAGCGCCGCGTGGATGCCGGCGATGCCACCGCCCACCACGAGCACCTCCTCCCGCACCGGCACCTGCCGCGTCTCCAGCGACCGGTGGCGCCGCACCCGCCGCACCGCCCCCCGGACGAGCGCGTCGGCCTTCTCCGTGGCGGCCCGCTTGTCGGGATTCACCCACGAGACCTGCTCGCGGATGTTCACCATCTGGAAGTAGAAGGGATTGAGCCCGCCGTCGGCGACGGCGCCGCGGAAGGTCTTCTCGTGGAGGTGCGGCGAGCAGGACGCCACGACGATCCGGTTCAGGGCGTGGTCCCGGATGTCCGCCTTGATCAGCTCCTGGCCCGGATCGGAGCACATGTACTTGTACTCCCGGGCGATCACGACCCCCGGGAGCCTCCCGGCGCGCTCCGCGACCTCGTGCACGTCCACCGTGCCTGCGATGTTGGTGCCGCAATGGCAGACGTAGACTCCGATCCGCACGGTGTTCGCGTCACCGTGTTCAGGCGTAGGCATGAGCGTCGCTCCTGACGACTGTGGCACCGGCCGATTCGACCAGTTGGACGATGTCCTTGACCGCCAGCGCGCGCTCGAGCTCAGTGGTCTTGAGCGCGTCCTGGAACATCACGAGGTCCTTGGGGCAGCTGACGACCAGCGTGTCCACCCCGTCCAGCGCGGCCGCCTCGCGGACGCGGTTCTCGGCGGGGCGTTCCTTGATGCCCGGCACGTCCTCCATCCAGATGCGCCCGCCGCCCGCGCCGCAGCAGTAGGCCTCGTCCCGGTTCCGCGCCATCTCCACCACCCGGACGCCGAGCGCGCGCAGCAGGTGGCGCGGCGCCTCGTACACCCCGTTGTAGCGGCCGAGGTAGCAGGGGTCGTGGTACGTGACCGTCCCCCCCGCCGGCGTCTCGAACCGCACGCGCCCTTCCCGCACCAGCCGGTCGAGCAGCTCCACCACGTGCAGCACCTCGACGCCGTGCAGGGGCCCCGAGCCGTTCGTCCCGTACTCGTGCTTGACCACGTGGTAGGTGTGCGGATCGGTGGTCACGATGGCGCGGAACTTCGCTTTCCCCATCGCCTGCAGGTTCTTCTCCATCA
>JBEKGT010000099.1:0-7237 GCA_050012655.1 Gemmatimonadales bacterium
CGCTGAGGTTCCAGGGCGCCGCCTTCCTCGCGCTCCTCGCCTCGGGATGCGCCCTGCACGCGCACCCCAGCCGCCCCGCCCCCGCCGCCCGCCACCTCGCCGCCGAGCTCGACAGCGCCTTCTCGGGCCCCGAGTTCGACCGGGCGACGTGGGGCGTGGTGGTGCAATCCCTCGACAACGGCGAGGTGATCTACCGCCGCAACGCCGAGCGGCTGGTGATGCCCGCGTCGAACATGAAGCTGCTGACCTCCTCGGCGGCGCTGGTGCGGCTCGGGGCCGACTACCGCTACCGCACGACGGTGCTGGCCCGCGGCGCGCGGCGCGGCGACACCCTCGCCGGCGACCTCGTGGTGGAGGGCCGCGGCGACCCGGCCTTCTCGCTGCACGCGTCGGGCGGGACCGACGTCCTCGCCAGCCTGCGGCCGTGGGCCGACTCGCTGCGGACCCACGGCATCCGCGCCGTGGCGGGCCGCGTGGTGGGCGACGGGAGCTGGTTCACCGACCCCCCCCTCGGCCGCGGCTGGGCGTGGGATGACCTCGCGGAGTCGTACGCCGCCGGAGTGAGCGCCCTCCAGTTCAACGAGGGTTTCGCGCTGCTCCAGGTCGCGCCCGGCGACAGCGCCGGCGCCCCCGCCCGCGCCGCGTGGCTCCCGGCCGGCGCGCCGATGCGGATCTTCGCGTCCGCCACCACCGCCCCGCGCGATTCCGCCATCGAACGCGTCGTGTTCGACCGCGCGCCGTTCACCGACTCGGTGACGGTGTGGGGTCGCATCTCAGCGGGCCACACGCCGGTGAGTCTCGAAGTCGCCGTCCCCGACCCGGTCCGCTACTTCGAGGCGGCGCTGACCCAGGTGCTGCGCGAGGCGGGCATCGCCGTGCTCGGCCAGACGCCACCGGCCCCGGCTGCTCCGACCGCAGGTGCGCCGCCGACTGCGCCCCGGGCACTGGCCACGGCCACCGCGGCCGCGGCCCCCGTCGTACCGCCGGCGCCCGCCCTTGCCGAGACGCTCTTCGTGTGGCGGTCGCCGCCGCTCCGCGACATCCTGCCGCTCTTCCTCAAGCCGAGCCAGAACCAGATCGGCGAGACCCTGCTCAGGACCCTCGGCGGCGAGGTGAAGGGGGTCGCCTCCGCCGACAGCGGCCGCGCGGCGGTGCGCGAGGTCCTGCGCGACTTCGGCGTGGCGGACGACGCCTACGTCATCGCCGACGGCTCCGGCCTCTCGCGCTACGACTACGTCGCCCCCGAGACGCTCGCGCGCATCCTCCTCGGGATGGCCCGCCGCCCCGACTTCGACGTCTTCTACCAGGCGCTCCCCATCGCGGGGGTGGACGGCACCATCGCGACCCGGCTGCGTGGCACCGCGGCGGCGAACAACGTCCACGCCAAGACCGGCTCCATCGCCAACGTGCGCTCCCTCTCCGGCTACGTCACCAGCGCCGACGGCGAGCGGTTCGTGTTCGTGATGATCGCCAACCACTTCACCACCTCGCGGCGCGTGGTCGAGGTGGTGCAGGACCACGTCCTCCAGCGCCTCGCGACGTTCCGGCGGCGCCCCGACCGGACGCCGTGAAGACCGCCCGCGAGGCGATGGACCTCGTCGTCGCCGGCGTGCGACGGCTGGGCGACGAGGAGGTCCCGCTCCGCGACGCACTCGACCGCGTTCTCGCCGAGGACGTGGACTCCCCTCTCGACCTCCCGGCGCACACCAACTCCGCGATGGACGGCTACGCGGTGCGCGCCGAGGACGTGCGCGGCGCGACCGAGGCCGCGCCGAAACGGCTCGTGATCGTCGAGGAGGTCCAGGCCGGCGGCTTCCCCGTTCGGCGCCTCGGCCCGGGCGAGGCGACGCGCATCTTCACCGGCGCGCCGCTGCCCGAGGGCTCCGACGGCGTCATCCGCCAGGAGGACACGGAGCGCGCGGGCGACACCGTCTCCGTGCTCGACGACCGCGACGTTGGCCGGAACCTCCGCTTGGCCGGCGAGGACCTGCGACGCGGCGCGCGGGTGTTCTCTGCGGGGACCCCGCTGGGCCCCGCACCCCTCGGCGTGCTGGCCTCCATCGCCAAGGCGCGGGTGCGCGTGGTGCGCCGCGCCCGCGTCGGCATCCTCGCCTCGGGAGACGAGATCGCCGACCTCGACGAGCGGGAGGCAATCGTCGCGGGAAGGAAGACCGCATCGTCCAACTCGTACACCCTCGACGCCCTGGTCCGCCGCGCCGGCGCCGTGCCTGTGCCCCTCGGCATCGCGAAGGACACCCTCGAAGACGTGCGCGACCGCTTCGCGCACGGCTTCGCCACCTGCGACCTCGTCGTGTCCACCGCCGGGGTGAGCGTCGGGGAGCACGACTACGTGCACGCCGCCCTCGAGGCGCTCGGACTCGAGCGGAGCTTCTGGAAGGTCCGCATGCGGCCCGGCTCGCCCCTGGCGTTCGGCGCGGTGCACGGCGTGCCGTGGATCGGCCTGCCGGGGAATCCCGTGAGCACGATGGTCTGCTTCGAGCTGTTCGTGCGGCCGGCGATCCGGAAGATGCAGGGGCACACCGCACTCTTCCGCCGCGCCGTGCAAGCCGTGACCGAGGAGCGCGTGACCACGCACGGGCGGCTGATGCACTTCCTCCGCGCCGTGGTGCGGGAGGAGGGCGCCGGCTACCGGGCGCGGCTCACCGGGCCGCAGGGCTCCGGCATCCTGACCTCGATGGCACTCGCCAACGCGCTCCTCGTCGTGCCCGAGGACCGCAACGACGTGCCGGCGGGGGAGACGCTCAGCGCCATCCCGCTGGAGGACGGCTGGCCCCCGAGCGAGGTGCCGCCCGTCTGACCCGCGCGCCTACCGCCGGTCCGCGCGAGTCGCGCGCGCCGGCGCCGCGGGCCGCGACACTGGAAGGAGTCCCGTGCAGCATCTCATCCCGTTGTTCCTCGCCTTCGGCGGCGTCCTCCTCCTCGTCGGCGGCGTCCTCGTCGTCAGCCTGCGGCTCGAGAAGCAGCGCATCGCGGCGCTGACCGCCGCGAGCCAGGCGATGGGCTTCACCTTCGAACCCGACGGAGACCTCGAGGTGATGAAGGGCTTCGGCGACCTGCCCCTCTACGGGCACGGCCACTCGAAGCAGGTGCGGAACGTGATGACCGGCAGGGCAGGCGAGCGCGACGTGAAGCTCTTCGACTACCGGTACACCACCGGCGGCGGCAAGAGCTCCCACACCTGGAACCAGACCGTCGCGCTCTTCCCGCAGGGAGGCGGCGGACTCCCCGACCTCATCCTCGCGCCCGAGAACATCCTCCACAAGATCGGCAAGGTCTTCGGCTACGGGGACATCGACTTCGACTCGAGCCCCGACTTCTCCTCCCACTACCTCCTGCGGGGCCCCAACGAGATGGCGATCCGCTCCGCCTTCGGCGCCGACGCGCTGGTGTACTTCGGGCAGCAGCGGGGGTGGCACGTGGAGGTGGCGGGCGGCAACGTCGGCATCTACCGCTCCGGCCAGCGCTGCAAGCCGGAGGAGCTGCTGGCGTTCCTCGAGCAGGCGACGGCGGCGTTGCGGGCGCTGGCGCACGGCTGACGGCCGCGGCCGGCTACCCCGCCTTCTGCCTTGCTGACTTCCTCCGCCAGCTATACGACGGAGCGGTGACGGGTGATGGGCTGACCGGTCGTCCGCCCACCGCTGCGACGAAGCGGCATTTCGGCAGGACACTCCTACGCGCGTAGTTCGGGTACCGTGATTGGTCCCGCCCGCCTCCATCCTGCCCGGTCGCTCACCGGGGCGGGAGCATGGCGGCGCCGGCCGCGCGCATCCCCCCTATGGCTTGCTCGACCGCCGTTTCCGGCACTTGTGCCTGGTCTACGACGCGCGGTTCGCCCGCACCTACGGCCCATGGCGCGCCGTGGTCCCCACCGTCGTTGAGCGGTTTCTCGCCTGCGGGCTCCTGGAGCACGGCTTCGCCCGCATCCGCTGCGACGCCTGCGCCCACGAGTATCTGCTCGCCTTCTCCTGCAAGAGCCGCTACTTCTGCCCCAGCTGCCACGCCAAGCGGCTCGCCCGCTGGAGCCTCTGTCTCGACGAGACGCTCCTTGCCCCCGTCCCGCACCGCCAGGTGGTCCTCACCATCCCCAAGCGGCTCCGCCCCTACTGCCTCTACCGCCGTGCCCTCCTCGGCGATCTGGCGCGGCTGGCGGCCCGCATCGTCACCGCGGGCGTCCGCGCCACCACGGGGGAGCCCGACCTCCGGGTCGGGATCATCACCTGTCTCCAGACCCACGGCTCGCTGGCCAACTGGCATCCCCATCTCCATCTCGTCGTCACCGGCGGCGGCTTCCGGCCCGACGGCACTTTCGTGCGCTGGCCCGGCTGGCCGGCCTACGACAGCGCCGCCCTGAGCGAAGCCTTCCGCCGCGCCGTGCTCCGGCTCTTCGTCCGCCGCGGCTTTTTCGACGAGGATCAGGCCGAGGGGATGCTCCAGTAGCCGCACTCGGGCTTCCACGCTCATGCCAGCGTCGGGCTCGACGAGGAGGAGCGTCCCTCCACGCTGCGCCTCGCCCGCTACTGCGCCCGCAACCCCCTCGCCTTGGACCGCCTCACCTACGACCCCGCCACCGAGCAGCTCAGCTATCGCTCCGACAAGACCGACGGGCCCACGGCCGGCACCCAGACCGTGGACCCGCTCGAGTTCCTCGCCCGGCTCTTGACCCACATCCCCGATCCCGGTCAGGTGATGACGCGCTACGACGGCTGGTACGCGAGCCGCACCCGGGGGACCCGAGCCCGCCTCGCGCGTCTGGCCTCTGACGGCCGACGGCTGACGGCTGACGGCATCTCGGCCGAGGAGCCCGTCGCGATCACGGATCCGGTGCACTGGTCCCTGCGGGCCGCGCGCTCCCGCTGGGCGGCGTTGCTGCGGCGCATCGACGAGGTCGACCCCCTCGCGTGCCCGCGGTGTGCCGCACCGGGATCACGCGGGAGGCGCTGAACCTCGATTAGTTCGTCAAGGTGCCAACCACCAGGCCGTCGCCATTCTGAGAGCCAAAGATGCGGTAGGCGATCTTCGTGCCGTTGGGGGCGAGGGTGGCGAGCTGGGCCCAGGCGCCGGCAGGCAGCGCGTAGTTGGTGGTGATGCCGTTCAGGACATCGTAGACGGCGTAGTTGCTTCCGCTGACGAATCCCACGAGGCGGCCGTTGGAGGTGAGGCTGACGTCCGAACCCACCGCGATGGAATGCTCCTGGTTTGTCCAGTCGCGGTAGTAGACCGTGCCGGCCTTGATGTAGGCCAGGCGCGTGCCATCGCCGCTGATGGCCACATCGGTGATGGCGCTGTACTCGCCCAGCTTCACGCAGGTCGCCGGGCTGGTGCTGAAGTCAAGGGTGAAGACCCCGCCCGTCCCGTACGACACGCCCGAACCGTTCTCCACCGAATGGAAGCGGGCAATGGCGCGCATCCCGTCCGAGCTCAGGCCCCACTGCTCCGGCGTCGTGCCGACATCCGCCACGAAGCCCAGCAGACTGGCATTGAACGAGCGGAAGATGTGGGTGTTGGGATCTCCGCCGAGCGCACTGACCACGTGTATGTTCTTGTCCGCATCGCCGTTCATCCAGGTGGTCATGACCGTGAGGGTGCTACCAGCATAGGCGGGGTCATACATTCCATACGCGGGCGCCGTGGTGAAAACCACGGCCTGCGGCGTCGCGCCAGCCGAAGCCGTGACTTCGTAGACGCCACCCGGAGAGCCATGGAAGGCCACCTTGGTGCCATCAGACGACCAGGCCAGCTTGTTTTCTGTGTACACCGTCACCCCGACCGCATTGAAGACCGTCGTGGGCGTGACCTTGGGTGAACTTGGCGTGGAATCGGTGGACTTGCTTCCACCGCAGTCCACCACCAGCAGACCCATGCCCAGAAGGGCGGCCAAAGGAACGTATCGCCTGGACATGTGCATCTTCCTTTCCGGGTGTGACCGTGAAGGGTGTCAGGGTTCTGCGAGGAACCGGCTGCGCCTATCCTACATCCGCCCCCCACATGCGCGTCACTCAGGTTGATGAGACCAGCCGCCGTGGGGGGGTCGCCTCCCACGGCGGCTGGTTCCTTGAATGTAGTTTGCGGAAGTCCTTACTGCACCTTGGCAGCCACGATGGTGTAGGCCATCCAGTTCCACTGTCCACCGCTGGTCTTCTCGGGCCGCACCCCGATGCGGGCGTGGTCCACATTCGCAGGGGTCAGGTCCGTGGCCCAGTTGGTGGCGGGATCGGGGCTGGCGATGGTGGAGGACACGGAGCGCTCGGGCGACGCCGTCTCGGTGCGCGACGACCGCGACGCGGGACGCAACCTCCGCTTCGCCGGCGAGGACCTGCGGCGCGGTCGAGGAGCCCGTCGCGATCACGGAGCCGGTGCACTGGTCCCTGCGGGCCGCGCGCTACCGCTGGGCGGCGTTGCTGCGGCGCATCGACGAGGTCGACCCCCTCGCGTGCCCGCAGTGTGCCGCGCTGATGCGCATCGTGGCCGTCATCACCGACCCGGCGGTCATCCCCCGCATCCTCGTGCACCGGACCCGGGGCGTCGGACGCGCCCGCCCATCCCGGAGCCCGCCGCCGAGCCGACGCCCGCCCGCCGCCCGCTTCACCACCCAGCCGCACCCCGCGCTGGCCCCGAACACCCCTGACTCACCCGGGTTCCGCCCCCGCCCACCAACCCGTGGCCTCGTTGACGCGCTAACGCCCCGCCCGAATACCCAGACCGGTACGAAGCAAGTTCCCATCCGCAACTCCATTTCCGGAGCTCCAATCGACATCCCAATCGACGCCGCGCGCGGATGCCGCTTGACGCGCACCGTATCCGGCTCTTTCGCTCGTCGATGCTTCGACGCGACAAGGCGTTGCGGCGGCAGTCACATTGGTCGCACCGGACGCCGCGCGATACATTGGCGCATGCTCCCGTCCGCGGTGAAGCGGTGGACGTCGCCGACACGCTTTGCCTGGCGCTCATGGACCGCTAGACGAATCGCCAGTAAGCCGAGGCCATTATGAAGCTGTTGCCTACGCACTTCCTCCTCCGTTGGCTGTCCGGGTTGGTGGGTGCCGCGGTCGTGACCGCGTGTTCCGAGGGGACCGGGCCGAAGTCGAGCGCGGCGGCGAGCTGGGCCAGCCTGACTGCGGGCGACTATCACACCTGCGGCCTGACGAGCGGGACCGCGTACTGTTGGGGCGATAACTCCAATGGCCAGCTGGGCGACGGCTCGACCACCCAGCGCACC
>JBEKGT010000100.1:0-7178 GCA_050012655.1 Gemmatimonadales bacterium
CCCTCACGGCGGCCGCCGGTACAGCCGCTCGCGCGCGTCCACGAGGAGGAGGCGGTCGCGGGCATCACCGAAGAGCATCTCGACCTTGCCGAGGAGGAGGTGGCCGCCGGGCACCAGCGCTTCGGTGAAGGCGGCGAAGAGGCGCTCCTGCATCGGTCGGTCGAAGTAGATCACGACGTTGCGGCAGACGATCAGGTCGTACGGCGGGTCGGGGGCCGCCTCGCGGGTGAGATCGTGGCGGAGGGGCCGCACGCAGGCCGCGACGTGCGGATCGAGGCGGTACGGCGGCCCCGGCGAGAAGTACCGCTCGAGCAGGGGCCGGGGCAGGTCCTCGACGGCGGGGAGCGGGTACTCCGCGCGGCGCAGGTCGTCGAGGGCGCCGGGGTCGAGGTCGGTGGCGTCGATGCACACGCGGCCGCGGACCGCCGACGCGCGGTGGTCCGCCGCCTCGAGGAAGAGGAGCGCGAGGGAGAACGGCTCCTCCCCCGACGCGCACCCGGCCGACCAGACCTTGACCGGCGTGCCGCGCTGCCAGAGGGGTGCGACCACCAGCCTCCGCAGCGCGTCGAACGTCTCCGGATTGCGGAAGAACTTGGTGACGTTGATGGCGAGCGCGGTGACGAGGAGCTCGTACTCCTCCGGCGCGCCGCCGAGGATCGCGGCGTACTCGCCGAAGGTGTGGACCCCCCGGGCGCGCATCCGCACCGCGAGGCGGCGGCGCAGGCACTTGTCCTTGTAGCTGCGCAGCGACAGGCCGCGCGCGCGCTCCACCTGCGTGAGGAGGGCCTGCAGGCCGTCGTCGGGCGCGGTCACGCGCCCGCCAGCCGCTCCAGCGTGGCGAGGTTGGCCTTCGCCAGCTGATGCTCGGGGTTGAGCGCGAGGGCCTCGCGCCAGGCCTCCGCCGCCTCCTGCTGGCGCATCTCCTTGAAGGCGATGTTGCCGAGCTTGAAGAAGACGTCGTCGCCCAGCCGCGGGGCGAGCTTGACGGCCTTGACGTACGCCTCCTGTGCCTCGTCGGTGCGCGCGGCGCGGTAGGCGAGGTCGCCGAGGTTCTTCCACAGCTGCGGGACGGAGGGGTCCTCCTCGAGCGCGGCGCGCACCACCTGCTCGGCCATCGCCAGCTCGCCCAGCTGCTCGTAGAACGCCGCCAGGTTGTTGCGGAGCGGCATGCTGTGGGGGTACCGCTCGATCCCCTCCTCGAGGAGCGGGACCGCCTCCGCCACCGCGCCCGAGGCCGCCGCGGCGAGGGTGCGCGCCCAGTACCACATCGCGCTCGGCGCCTTGCCGGCGAGCAGCTCGCGGGCGTGGTCGAGGGCCTCCACCGCCTCCCGCGCCTTCCCGGCGCGGAGGGCGCAGATGCCGCGGCCGAGCTCCACCCGCGGGTCGGCCGGCGCCCGCGCGGCCGCCGCCTCGAACGACGACTCCGCGTCGCTGAGCCGCCCCATCATCTCGAGGCCTACCCCGAGGTCGTGGAGGACGGCCGGCCGCACGACCCGCTCCGCCGCGTGCCGCAGCGCCTCGACGGCGTCCGCGGCTCGGCCCTGCCGCAGCGACACGAGGCCGACGAAGAAGTTGGCCTGCTGGTCGCCGGGCGCGAGCTCCACCACGCGGCGGAACTCGCGCAGCGCTTCGTCGTACATGGCGGTCTTGTAAAAGGCGAGCCCGAGGTTGCGGTGCTCGTCCACCCGCGCCCCGGCGGCGGGCACGGGCGCCACCTCCACGCGAGTCCGCCCGAGCCGGTGCGCGAACCCCGCCGTGATGAGCCCGTACAGCGCCTTGGCGATGTCGAACTCCAGCATCCCCGAGTCGTCGATCAGCTGCGCGACGTCGCGCTTGCCGTCGATGAGGGGCACCAGCCGTTCCTGCTCCGGCGTGAGGGTCACGTCGGACGCGGCGAGCCGGGCGCGCTCCACCACGAAGATGAGGTCGAACGAGGGGATCTTCTTCTCGATGAGGCTCCACTCGTCCACCCGGCGCGCCCCCTCGAGAAGGAGCGACTCGGGGCTGATGCGGACGAGGAAGTCCTGCGCCTCCGGGCGGACGTCGGTCTCGAAGCTGAAGGTCCCGCTGGTCCAGGTGAAGAGGTAGTAGACCGCCTCCTCGATCTGGATCCGCATATAGCTCTCGAGCGCCGGACGGGTGAGCGCGCCCATCTCCACCAGCAGCTCGCCGAGCCGGCGGTCGCGGCGGTGGGCCTGCGCGTCCACGGCCGCCTGGAGCTGCTCGGGGGTGACGAGGGCGTTCTTGACCAGGATGTCGCCGAGGCGGTCGCGGCGGTTCACGATCGACGCGTAGACGATCTGGCCGGCGTCGAAGTAGATGGAGCCGAAGTTGTTCCGCTCTGCGACCGAGAGGCACCCCGACTTCTGCCCCATGGACAGCAGCTGGAGCACGTCGGGGAGGCTCGCCTCCTTGAGGCTGCCCTTGATCGCCATCAGCGGAGATCCTCGATGAGCCGCTCACCCACGTCGGGCCAGTCCCAGACCACCTTCTCGCGGCTGCGGAGCAGCGGGTCGAGGCCGTCGGGCACCACTGAGGCGGCCGCCAGGACGGCGGAGACGCGGCCCGCGTCCCCTTCGAGCGCGATGCGCGCCATCAGCACCGTCAGCGTCTCGTGGGTCGGGTCGATGGTCGTGACCACGCGGTTGACGAGGCCGGCCACGGCCCGCGCCCCATCCGCCGGCCGCGAGGCGATGTAGTCCACGGCGCCGGGGTCGGCGCAGACGTTCTGCGCCGCGAGGAGCCGGTGCACCATCTCGGAGCGCATCTCGCGGTCGGGGGGGCCGAGGCCGACCACGAGCCCCTCGGAGAAGCGCGACACCAGACGGGGCGCCACGCCCTCGAGGTCCGCCGGCTGCCGGTCGGCGCTGAAGACCAGCTGCTTGCCCGCGTCCTGGAAGGCGTTGAAGAGGTTGAAGAGCTCCTCCTGGGTCCGCTCCTTCCCGGCGAGCAGCTGCACGTCGTCGAGCAGCAGGGCGTCCGCGCCACGGTACCTCCGGCGCCACCAGTCGGCCCGCTCGCCGTGGATCGCGGCCACCAGCTCCTCGAAGAAGGTCTGCGCGGAGACGCACGCCACGACCGCGCCCGGCCGCGCCGCGGCGATCCCGTTGCCGACCGCGTGGAGGAGGTGGGTCTTCCCCGAGCCGACGGCGCCGACGAGGAACAGCGGGTTGAACTTGTGCCCCGGCTCCGCAGCGACGGCCATCGCCGCCTTGACCGCCCCGTCGTTGGTGCTCCCGGCGATGAAGCCCTCGAAGGTCAGCGCGCCCGACGGCGCGGGGGGCGGGGTCGTCCCTTCGCGCAGCCGGGCCACGAAGGCGCGCGCCTCTCCGATGCGGTCGGGGTCCTTGAACCGGGCGCTCCCCGCCGCCGCAGCGTCGAAGTTGGCGGCGGTCTCGGCGAGGGCGCGCAATTCCGCGACGTCCGCCTCGAAGCCCGCCAGCACGGCGTCGGCGTCCGCGACCTCCTCGTCGGTGAGGAGCTGCTCCAGCCGGTGGGTCCGGAAGCCCTGCCCCTGCCACCGCACCACCGCCTCACCGATGCGGCCGCGCCACGCCTCGACGTGCCGCGCTACCGACTGCGAGACGACGCTGAGGAACGAGGAGAAATCGTCCAGCGGCCGGACTTCCGCGGCGGCCGGCGCGGGAGGGGCGGCAGGCTCGACCAGCGCCGATGGCCGCTGCTCGGCCTCCACCGCCGGAGGGGCAGCCGCTGGGTTCGGCTCGGCCGCCGCGGGAGCCACCTCAGCGGGCGGCTCGCCGGCGGGCGCGGCGGCCGGGGCCGCGCCGCCGAGCAGGGCACGCGCCGCGTCGGGGGTGAGGGGCGTCTCGCTCGCCGCCTGGAACGCGATCAGCCGGTTCACCAGGCCGATCAGCTCGCGGACGTTGCCGGCGCCGAGCTCCGCGGCGGCCTCGAGCACCCCGGGGGCCATCCGGATGCCCCGCTCCTCGGCCTTGCGCCGCAAGATGGCGAGCCGCGTCTCGACGTCGGGCGCGGCGATGTCCACGAGGAGGCCGCCCGCCAGCCGCGTGACCAGGCGCTCGTCGAGATCGTGGATCTCGGCCGGCGGCCGGTCGGAGGTGAGGACGAGCTGGCGCCCCGCGGCCTGGAGGGCTTCCGAGACCCGCAGCAGCTCGGCCTGCATCTCGGCCCGCTCAGCGAGGAACTGGACGTCGTCCAGAAGGAGGACGTCCACCTCCTGCACGGTGCGGCGGAAGGCGTCGCTCTGGCCCGCGGCCACCGCGGTGTGGTACTGCTCGACGAACTCCTCGAGGGTGACGTACTGCACGCGGAGGTTCGGCTGCTGCGCCAGGGCCTCAAAGCCGATCGCCTGCAGCAGGTGGGTCTTCCCCAGCCCCGACTTCGCGTACACGAACAGCGGGTTGTACACCGCGCCCGGCGACTCCGCGACGGCGCGCGCCGCCGTCGCGGCCAACCGGTTGCTGGCCCCGACGACGAAGGCGTCAAAGTGGAACCGCGGGTTCAGGTCCACGTCACCCCGGCCGCCCCGCGGCGCCCTGGCTGAGCTTGCGGAGCACTTCGGCGCTGATCGCCTTCAGCGTCTCGAACACACCGCCTCCGCGCAGCGCGTCGGCGGCAAAGGTCGGGAGGGTCCGGAAGTTCAGCGCGTCGTCGAGCTCTTCCGGTGCCAGGATCAAGTCGCGCGGCAGGTCTTGCTTGTTGAACTGGAGGACCATCGGCAACGTGCGGATGTCCACCCCGTGCTCGAGGATGTTCTGGTGGAGGTTCTGCAGGCTCTCGAGGTTCTCGTCGAGCTGGCGCGCCTGGCTATCGGCCACGAACACGACGCCGTCGGCGCCCTGCAGCACCAACTTGCGGGTGGCGTTGTAGTAGACCTGTCCCGGCACCGTGTAGAGCTGGAACTTGGTGGTGAAGCCCGAGATCGAGCCGAGGTCGAGGGGCAGGAAGTCGAAGAAGAGCGTCCGGTCGGTCTGGGTGGCGAGCGAGACCATGCGCCCCCGGCGGTCGTCGGGCACCTGGCTGTAGATGTACTGCAGGTTGGTCGTCTTCCCCGAGCGCCCTGGCCCGTAGTAAACGATCTTGCACGTGATCTCACGCGTCGTGAAGTTCACGAGCGACATAGGCTCACCTGCCGAAGAGCGACGCCAGGCTCTGGCCCAGCTCCGCCTCGAAGTTCTCGGCGAGGACCGGTCCCCGCGCCTGGTCCGCCGGCGCCGCGGCGTCGAGCGCCGCGGCGAACTCGTCGAAGAACAGCTCCACCAGCCCGATGGACGTCTCCCTCCCGAACACGGTCAGCACCACGAGCGGCCCCCGCGGGGTGCGGCACGCGGCCAGGTGGATGCCGTGCCGCTGCCCGGCGTGGAAGAGGGCGCCGAACGACGCCTCCCCCACCAGTTCGGCCAGCGCCCCCGACGACGCCATGATCGCGGCGCCGATGGCCGCCACCCCCATCAGATCGACCGCCCGCGGAAAGCCGTGCTGCGCCAGCACCTGCCCCGCCGGCGTCATCACCACGACCAACCGGGCGCTCGCCTGCGCCACATAGCGCACCAGCGGCCCCTCCGTCCAGACCTCGACGACCGTGGTGGTCATCGGGGCGCCGCCTCGGCGGCCCGCATCATCTCGATCCGGCAGAGGCCCACGTTCACCGTGGGGTCGGCCAGCGCGACGACGAGCAGGTCGCGCGTCGCCATCGCCACGAGGAGCGTGCCCTCCGCGGCGTCCATCTGGAGGAACCGGACCCGGCCCGCCCCCGTCGCGGCGGCCGCGCCTCCCATCTTCCGCGCGAGCGAGCCGGCGAGCGCGGCGACCGCCTTGCCGTTGACGCCCTCCATGAGGAGCTGCGCCACCGCGATGCCGTCGTCAGCCGCGACGACCATCGAGCCGCGGACCCCGCGCACCCGCGAGATCCGGTCGAGCGCCCGATCGAGGATCTCGCTCATGCGCCCTGCCGTTCCAGCCACGCGCGGGCGGCACCCTGCGCCCGCTCCGCGACGCGGACCGTGAGGCCCACCGGCACGCTGCGGTCGCGGCGCACCAGCAGCAGCGCCCCCGCGCCGACGGGCGCGAGCACCAGGTTGGCGCGCTCGGCCTCCGCGACGATGGTGCCCCACGGGCCGAGCGAAAGGTACTGCGCGGTGCGCGCCGCCTCGCCCGACACGCCGGCGAGGGCCGCGGCCGCGAGCTCCGAGACGTCCTTGCCCTGCGGGCCGGCCAAGCCCCCCGCCACCACCAGGCCGCGGTCGTCGAAGAGGAGGATGTCGGCGGTCGCCCCCTCCATCCCGCGGAAGACCGCAGGCCGCTCACTGGCGGAATCGGCGGGCGGCGCGCCGGGGAGGGCGGCGGCCGGCACTGCCGGGGGCAGCTCCGGCGCGGGGGCGGGCGCCGGGACCGGCTCCGCGGGCGACGGGGCGGCCGCTCCGGCCCGCCGCACGGTCTCCAGCGCGCGGCGCGCGCCCTCGTCGCCGGGCTCCGCGGCGAGCGCGCGCTCCAGCAGCGCCTCCGCACCCCTCGGGTCACCCGCCCGGAACAGGGCGAAGGCCATCCCCTTGAGCGCCCCCAGGTGCGCGGGGGCGACCGCGAGGGCGCGGCCCCACGCGTCCCGCGCCTGCGCGAGGTCGCCCCGGTCGGCGTGGATCCGGCCGGCGCAGTCGAGGCCGTCGGCGTGGTCGGGATGGCGCGCAAGCCCGCGCACGGCGACGCCCAGCGCCTGGTCGAGATCGCCGCGGCGGCGCAGCGCCTCCGCGAGGTCGGCGTAGACCAGGCTCGCGGGGTCCCGCGCGAGCACGTCGGAGAGGGCGCGGATGTCGTCAGCCACGCAGGGCCTCCAGCTGGCGCTCGAGGGTGGCGGCGGCCGTGCGCGCCGCGGTGACGGCCTCGCGCACCGCCGGGTCGGCGCCCCCGTCGGCGATGCCGCCCCACACGTCCCACGACTCGCGCGCCTCGCGGTAGCGGCCGGTCGCAGCCAGCGCGTAGCCGAACCAACGGTGCGCGTCGGCCATCTTGGGGTCGAGCCGCAGCGCGCGGCGGCACTCGTCCACCGCCTCGCTCCAATGCCCCTGCGCCAGGTGCGCCCGCCCGAGGAGGAGGTGCGCGCGCGCCTCGTGGGGGCGCAGCCCCGCGGCCGCCTGCGCGGCCGCCTTCGCCGGCTCGACGTCCCCCGCCACGAGCCGCGCCTCCGCCGCCGCGAGGAGCGC
>JBEKGT010000101.1:0-7034 GCA_050012655.1 Gemmatimonadales bacterium
ATGTGGAGCGCCGCCGGGAGGAAGCCGTGCGCCGCGATCCGCTCGAGGAAGGGCTGGTACACGTCCCGCACGTGGTCGGCGAAGACGTAGTCGAAGTTCCCCACCGGCTGGTGGTTGTGCATCCCGAAGGCGAAGCGGATCGGCTCCACGTCAGGGCTCCCCGGCGGCGAAGCCGAGGCGGCGCGCGAGCGGCGCGAGGGCGTGCGCGTCGGCGGCGGGGAGCACCGACCACCAGCGCCAGAACCCCGTCTGCGCGTCGAACGGGACCGGCCACCCCTGGAGCGCGAAGAGGTCAAGCATGGCGGTGACGTCCCCGGTCCGCGTCACGTCCCCGCCCGCGGCGAGCACGCGTAGCGCGCGGGTCAGCGCCCGCGCGTACACGGTGGCGGCGTCCGCGGTGCCCGCCTCGAGCGCGGTGGTGTCCTCAGCGGCGAGGGCGCGGGCGGCGAGCGAAGCGGTGAGCGTCGCCCGCACCGCCGAGCGCTCCCGCTCGAGCAGGTCCGCGACCTGCAGCGTGAGCGGCTTGCCGCCGGGGACCGCGACGCTCACCGTCAGCTGCAGCTCGCCGCCGCGCTGCACGTTCGTCTCGAACGTCCAGGAGCGGCCGGTGCGGCGGTGCGTCAGTTGCACGCGGTCGCTCCGGTCCGCGATGGCGTAGCAGTAGGCTCGGTCCGCCGGCCAGCCCGGGATCACGCGCCGGGCGGCGGTATAGGACGCGGCGACCCGCGCCACCGGCGGCATCGCCGGACGCGCCCGGTCGAGGTAGATGCGGCGCGCGTCACCCACCGCGGGGTCGTTGCTGACCGCGGCGGCGAGGCGCTGCGCCAGGCCGGTGTCGAGGCGCGCCGCCTCCGCACCCGCAAGCTCGATCGCGTGCGCCGCGTACCGCAGCACCTGGAGCGGCTCGAGGCGGCCCACGTCGTCGAAGAACCAGGCGCAGGATGTGAAGAGCCGCAGCGCGTCGCGCTCCATCTCGAGGAGCTCCCGCGCGTGCACCGCCTCGTCGCCCGAGAGAGCGTGCGCCGCGTGCGTCGCGGGGAAGTGCAGGTCGGACTCGCCGAGGGGCCCGAACGACGCGCCGTAGGCGTCGCGCGCGGCCCACGGGTCGGCGAAGATCCCGCCCGCATCGCGCTCGTAGACCGCGTGCAGCTCCCCCGCCAGCCACTCCAATGCCTCCCGCAGCGGCGCGCGCCAGCGCTGGTGCCACCCCTTCTCCGGCGCCGCCCGGCACCCGCACTCGGCGCGCCAGCGCTCCACGCCGTGCACGCAGCTCCACGAACTGGGCGCCACGAGCGTCACGTCCTCGGCCGGCGGGTGCGCCTCGAGCAGAGCCGCGAAGTTCGAGAGCACGGCGCCGCGCTCGCCGTGCACCTCCGCCAGCATCCGCGCCAGCGCCATCTCGCCGAAGCGGTGGTGGTGCCCGTACGTCTCGCCGTCCGTCGCGACCGCCACCACAGACGGACCATTCTCCGCGCCCGCCAGGAGCCGTCGCGCCCACGCGACGCCGTCGTCGAGCGCCGTCCCGAACGCCACATCGTGCGAGAGGGGGCCGTCGTAGACGAAGACCGCGATCCGGCGCCCCGCCGCCGTGCGGTAGCGGCCCGGGAAGCCGTGCGCGGGGGGCCGGCCGACCTGGTGGGGCGCCAGCACGGTGAACGCGATCCCCTCCTCCGCCAGCACGTCGAGCGTCTCGTCGTCCACCGCCGTCTCGGGGAGCCACAGCCCCTCCGGCGCGCGCCCGAACCGGCGCCGGAAGTCCGCGATCCCCCATCGGACCTCGGTGGTCTTGTCGCGGCGGGAGGCGAGCGGGAGGATGATGTGGTGGTACGGGTGCGCGAGCGCGTTGCCGCGTCCGAGGCGCTCGCGGCTTGCGCGATCAGCGGCGAGGATCTGCGCGTAGGTGTCCGGCGCCTCTCGCTCCAGCCACAGGAGCAGCGTGGGCCCGACGTCGAAGCTCGTCCACGCCAGCGCGTTCTCGATCCGCGCGATCCGGCCGTCCGCCGAAGCGATCCGCGCCGACGTCACCGCACGGTACGACTCGCGCTCGATCCGCTCGTTCCAGTCGTGGTAGGGCGCCGCGCTGGCCTCGGCCTCGACGGCCTCGAGCCACGGGTTCTCGCGCGGAGGCTGGTAGTAGTGGCCGTGGACGACGACGGCGCGCATGGGCCGCGCCTCAGCCCCTACCGGGCTCGCCGCCCATGCGCAGCACGCCGGCCAGGGCCGTGAACACCTCGGGGAAACAGTCGTCCCGGCGGCGCAGGTCCTCGGCGAAGCGCGTCACGCCGCCGAGGTCGCCCCCGGCGACCGCCGCCTCGAGCCCACCGACCAATCGCTCCGCATCGTCGCAGTGGAGCGCGAAGCGCCGCTCGCCGTAGTCGGTCACCGCACCGGTCGAGATGATGAACTGCCAGTCCGATGCCTGCGCCAAGAGCAGCTCGCGCGTCGCCTGCGCCAGCACCGGCTGCGCCCCCGGGAGGCCGAGCGCCGCCCGGGCCACGCGCCAGAACCGGTCCTCCAGGGGCCACATCCTCCGCCACGTCCAGGCGGTGCCGTCGTTCAGCCACATCGAGTCGTCGCCCCCGGCGCCCCACGTCCCTTCCATGAGCTGCACCGTGGAGGCCGGCGGCCACTCCGCCAGGTGCTGCGACGCCGTCGCCGGCCGTACCGCTTGCTGGCCGGCAAGGCCACGGTACATCGCGGCCAGGAAGTCCACTCCCTCGAACCACCAGTGCCCGAACAGCTCCGTGTCGAACGGCGCCGCGACGACCGCGCCGGCCGCGCCACCCGCGCCACCCACCCCATCGGCGAGCCCGGCGAGGACGGACACGAAGTGCGAGGCGTGGAGCGAGGCCCGGGCGAGCGCGGCGCCGGGGTCGTACGGCTGCTTGGCGCCCAGGTCGGCGCCGGGCCAGCTCACGCGCCACAGCTTGAGACCGCCAGGCCAGCGGATCTTGTGGAACTCGAGGTACGCCTCGTCGCCGGGATAGCCCTCCTGGCGACTCCACACCTGCATCGAGGAGCGGGGGTCCCGCACCAGCGCCGCCGCGGTCCCGCGGCCGCCGGCGGAGGCCACCCGGTACGCGCGGTACGGCGAGCGCACCGGCGCCTCGGCGCGGTAGCGCCCCGCGTCCTGCCGCTCCGCTCCGAAGCGCTCGGCGCCGAGGGGGATCTCCGCGTAGCCGCCGAGCGCGTTCCCTGCCTGGGCGAGGTGCGCGTCGGTGAAGAAGAACTGCAGCCCCTGCTCCGCCAGGAACTCCTCGATGCCGGCCCGCACGCCCGGGCGCGGCACGTCGGGGAGGGGCGCCCAGAAGCCGCGAGGACGGTAGGCGCACTCCGGCAGCCACACCCCGGCCGGGTCGCGCCCGAAGAGGCGGCGATGCTCGGCGAGCCCCATGGCGAGCTGGAGCCGGATGCTCTCGTCGCGCGCGAGCAGCGGGAGGAAGCCGTGCGTCGCGGCGGAGGTGATGATCTCCAGGCGCCCGCAGTCCTCCAGCACGGCGAACGCCCCGGGGAGGTCGTGGTCCTCCGCTTCGAACAGCGCCCGGAGGCGCCGGAACCGCGCCTCCCAGTAGTCCACCAGCGGCAGAAGATGCGCCTCGCCCGTCTGCGGAAGCGTCTGCCGCGCCTCGCCGCACGCGAGGATCCGCTGCGCGAGGAACGCCGCGAGCTCGGCCGCGAAGTCCGGATGGGCGAGCTGCGCCGCCAAGACCGGCGTGAAGCCGATGGTCACCGGCGCCGGCACCCGGCGGGACGCGAGGCCGTGCAGCGCCTCTAGGAGGGGGAGATAGGTGTCGAGCGCCGCTTCGCACAGCCAGTCGGAGCCGTGTGGCCAGCGCCCGTGGTGGAGCACCCACGGCAGGTGGCTGTGGAGACCGAGGACGAAGTCCATCCTGCTCACCCCGCTGTCGGCGCCACGGCCAGCGCCCGGCGATAGACCGTCGCGTACGCCTCCGCCGACGGGCCCCACGAGAAGTCCCGCACCATCGCCTCGCGCACCATCGCCTCCCAGCGCACCGGGTCGTGGTACACCGCGATCGCCCGGCGCACCACCTCCGCCAGCGCCTCCGGCGTGTAGGCGTCGAACTGGAATCCCGTCACCCCATCCTCCACCGTATCCGCGAGCCCACCCACTCGCCGCACGATCGGGATGGTGCCCATCCGCTGGGACTCCATCTGCGTGAGGCCGCACGGCTCGTAGAGGGAAGGCACGAGGAAGAAATCGCTCCCCGCCATCAGCCGGTGCGCCAGCCGCTCGCTGAACTGCAGCTTCACGCCCACGCGCTGGTGCGAATGCGCGGCGAAATCGGTGAGCGCCGCCTCGAGCCGCGCCTCGCCGTGGCCGGAGAAGATGAACTGCGCCCCCGTGCCCATCAGCGCGCCGTTCCCGACGGCAAGATCGAGGCCCTTCTGGGTCACCAGCCGCCCCGTCATCCCGATCAGGGGCACATCGCCGCGCTGCGGGAGCCCGAAGGCCCGCTGGATCGAGGCCTTGCACTTTCGCTTGCCCGACAGGTCGGCGATCCAGTAGTTGGCAGGCAGGTGCGCGTCGTGCTCGGGGTCCCAGAGCGTCTGATCGATCCCGTTCACGATGCCCGAGAACCGGTCGCCGAGCGCCACGAATGCATCGTGCAGCCCGAAGCCGCCGACCGCGGTGCGGAGCTCGGCGGCGTGATTGGGGCTCACGGTGACCACCTGGTCGGCGAACGCCATCCCGCCCTTCAGGTAGTCCACGCGCCCGTACCACTCGAGGAACCGCCAGTCGTAGAGCCACTCCGGCAGTCCGATGACGCTGAGGATCTCCTGGGAGAAGTGCCCGTGGAACGTGGCGTTGTGGACCGACAGGACGCTACGCACCCGGTCGTAGTAGGGATCGCCGCCGAACCGCGTGCGGAGGTAGACGGGCGCAAGGGACGCGTGCCAGTCGTGCGCGTGCACCACCAGCGGCGTGCGGCTGATCCGCGGCAGCGCGGCCAGCGCGGCGCTGGCGAAGAACGCGAACCGCATCCCATTGTCGCCGAAGTCCTGCCCGCCGGAGCCGTACAGCCCCGGCCGGTCGAAGTAGCCGTCGTGCTCGATGAAGTAGACCCGCGGCGTCCCGGGAGGGGAGTAGAGGCGCAGCAGGCGGAACGGCTCGGTCCGGGGCCCCACCTCGATGGTCATCGGACGGCCCACCGCCACTAGCGCGGGCGCGATGCGGCGGACGGAGCGGTAGAGCGGCATGACGACGGCGACCGGCACCCCGGCGCTCGCCTGCCACTTGGCGAGCCCCGCCACCGCCTCCGCCAAGCCACCGGTGCGCGCGAAGGGCGCGTACTCGGCGACGACGTGCACCACCTCCGCGGGGCCGTCCGCGCCGCCGACGGCCAGGGGCGGCGCCGGGACGACGCGCCACCGGTGGGATCGCGAAGGTGTGGTCATGCGGGTCCTGGGGACCTCCCGCCTACGCTGACGGCGCGTCGTCGCCCGACGATTCCCCGCGCAACGCCGGGACGTAGTACTGGCGCGTGTACTGCTGCACCATCCGCCGCGACGTGAACCGCGCCCCCGCCGCGTGCAGAGCGTGCTTCATCTTCTGCGTCCAGCGCAGCGGCACGCCGCGATCGTCGCGATCGAAGTACGCCGGCACGACTTCCTTCTCGAGGAGGCGGTAGAGCTGGTCCGCGTCGGCCGCGTCGGCCGCCGCGGCGTCCATCTCCTCGTTCACCGGCGGGAGCGCCCACCCGTTCAGCCCGTCGTACCCCTCATACCACCACCCGTCCAGCGTGCTGAGCTGCGGCACCGCGTTCAGTGCCGCCTTCATCCCGCTCGTCCCACACGCCTCGAGCGGCGGCCGCGGGAGGTTGAGCCACAGGTCCACGCCCTGGACCAGCCGGTGGGCCAGGTGGAGGTCGTAGTCCTCGATGAACGCGATCCGGCCCTCGAGCCGCGGTTCCCGCGAGAAGGCGTAGATCTCCTGCAGCATCCTCTTCCCGTCCTCGTCGGCCGGATGCGCCTTCCCCGAGAAGACGACCTGCACCGGCCGCCACGGGTTCACCAGGATCTTCCGCAGCCGCTCGAAGTCGTGGAACAGCAGCGACGCGCGCTTGTAGGTGGCGAACCGCCGCGCGAACCCGATCGTCAGCGCCTCCGGCGCGAGCAGCGTGCCCGCCCCCACCACGTGGGCCGCCTCCTTCCACTCCTCGGCCCACCGGCGCCGCGCCTGCTCGCGGATGAAGCTCAGCAGGATCGCCTTCAGCTCGGTGTGGACGTACCAGAGCACCTGGTCGTCGAGGGAGAGGAGCTGCTGCCAGAACTCCAGCTCCTCCATCCGCCAGTGCCACTCGGGGCCGAGGTGGTTGTCGAGCAGCGCCTGGATCCGGTGCGACATCCACGTCGGCTGGTGCACACCGTTCGTCACGTAGCCGATCGGCACCTTCGCGGTCGGCCGATCGGGCCACAGGTCCCGCCAGAGGCGCCGCGACTCCTCACCGTGCCGCTTCGATACGCCATTCACCTTCGTCGCGCAGCGGATCGCGAGCACCGCCATGTGGAACTGCCCGTGGTCGCGGACCGGGTGGTAGCCGAGGCGCATGAACGCTTCCCGGCTGATCCCCATCTCCTCCCAGATCGGCCCGGCGCACTGGGCCACCAGGTCCTCGGAGAACATGTCGTGGCCGGCGGGCACCGGCGTGTGCGTCGTGAACACCGTCGTGGCCCGCACCTGCGCCATGGCCTGCTCGAACGACGCCCCACCCGCGACCAGCTCCCGCAGGCGCTCCACCATCATGAACGCCGCGTGCCCCTCGTTCGCGTGCCACACCCCGGGGTCGATGCCGACCGCGCGAAGCACCCGCACTCCCGCCACGCCGAGCGCCCACTCCTGCCGGAGCCGCAGCTCGGGGCCGCCCGCATAGAGGCGGCTCGAGAGCTCGCGATCCTCCGGGTGGTTCGCCTCGAGATCCGTGTCAAGGAGGTAGATCGGCACCCGGCCGACCCGCATCATCCACGCCCCCACGTGCAGCGGCCGTCCCCAGGTGCGGACGACCGTCAGGAAC
>JBEKGT010000102.1:0-6994 GCA_050012655.1 Gemmatimonadales bacterium
GCGGCCGTCCACGATCTGGTCGCGGATCGTCTTGGCGGGGTCGGTGCCGCTGGGCTTCGGCTTGACCGCCATCCGGATCTGCGTGGTGCTGGACGGGGCGCTAGCCGGGGCGCCCGCGGGGGCGCCCGCCGCCGGCGGGGCCGCCGCGCCGGGGACATCGGGCACGTCCACCAGGGCGGTGCCGTCACGCGGGCAGAAGCGGGCGTCTCCCTCATAGAGGCGCTGGCAGGTCGGGCAGCGTTTCTGGGTCACGTTCGCACCACGTTGCGGCCGTCCGCCTTGGCGCGGTACAGGGCCGCGTCGGCGAGGGCCAGGAAGGTCTCGGGCGACGTCGCGCGCTCGTCCGGCACGGACGCCACCCCGATGGACACGGTCACGCTCACCGGCAAGTCCGCCGTGCCGAAGTTGTGCGCCTGGATCCGCTGCCGCGCCCGCTCGGCGACGATGGTCGCCCCGTGCAGCGCCGTCTCGGGGAGGATGACCACGAACTCCTCGCCGCCGTACCGCCCGACGGTGTCCACGGAGCGCCCCTCGCGGCGCAGCAGCTCCCCGATCTGCTGGAGCACCTGGTCGCCGGCGAGGTGGCCGCGCTTGTCGTTCACGTCCTTGAAATGATCGAGGTCCACCATCAGGACCGTGAGGACCAGGTTGTAGCGCTGGGACCGCCCCCACTCGTTCTGGAGCCGCTCGAGGAGCGCCCGGCGGTTGAGGCAGCCGGTGAGCGCGTCGTGCGACGCGAGGTGCTCCAGGCGCTGGCGGTCCGAGACGATGGACGCGAAGTCGTGCGCCTTCTCGATCGCCGCGACGGCCGCCTTGATGACCGTGTCGGCGAAGTGCGCGTCGCCGCGGGTGAGCGGCGGCTCCTCCCGCGTGGTCCGCAAGAAGAGCACCCCGGCCTGCTGGTCCCGCATCCGGAACGGCAGCGCCACCACCGACCCGATCTGCACCTCGAGGCCGTCGCGCTCCCACCCCGCGCGCACCTCGGCGAAGAGCGGGTCCTTCGCGACGTCCTCGACGATCACCACCTGGTCGGTCTCGAGCGCCTTCTGGATCTCGGGGTAGCGGCCGAGCTGGATCCGCAGGTTGCGGAGCATCGGGTTCTCGTATGCCGCCACCACGGTCCCAAAGATGTCGCCGGGCTTCGCCAGCACCAGCGAGCAGCGCGACTTGCTGAGGGCGCGAGCCACCCGCCGGGCCAGGATGTGGTAAATCTCCTCCGGTTTGAGAGAGTCGGTCACCTCGTGGAGGATGTCCACCATCTTCGCCTGCGATACCGCTTCCTCGCGGGCCGCGTGCAGCTCGCGGCTGCGGGCGAGGCGCGACTCGATCCGCGCCGTCAGCTCCCGCACCCGGAACGGCTTCGGCACGAAGTCCGCCGCGCCCAGCCCGAAGGACTGGACCGTCGCCTCCTCCGGGGGCATCGACGAGACCATCAGGACGGGGAGGTCGATCCACCGCGGGTCGCTCTTGATGCGGCGGAGCAGCTCCAGCCCGTCGATCTTCGGCATCATGATGTCGAGGAGGAGGAGGTCGGGGGTCTCGCTCTCGAGCTGCTCCAGGAGGTGCTCCCCATCCGGCAGGCCCACCACCTGCGCCCCCATCTCCCGCAGGATGAAGGTCAGGGTGCTCACCAGCGCTGCGTCGTCGTCGGCGACGACGACCTTCGTGCCGGTGAGGGTGGGCTGGACGCCGGTCACGTGGCGCCGCCGAGGAGGCGCACCAGGCCCTCCCACTCGATGTTGCCGCCCGAGAGCACCGCCACGACCGGTCCGCGCACGCTCCCCGCCGGCTGCGCGAGCAGCCACGCCAGCGTCGCTGCGCCCGAGGGCTCCACCACCAGCTTCAGCCGGTCCAGTGCGAAGCGGACAGCCTCCCTCATCGCGGCGTCGGACACCACCCCCGACCGATCGGTGAACCGCACCAGGTGGCGGTAGTTGATTACCCCGACGCTGAGGGTGATCAGGCCGTCGGCGATGCTCCCCGTCTTCTCGAGCACCACCCGCTCGCCCTTCTGGCGCGAGGTGAAGAACTTCGGCGCGCCGTCCGGTTCCACGGTCACGACCTCCGCCGTGGGCCGCAGGGCCTTCACCGCTGTCGCGACGCCGGCGCTGAGGCCGCCGCCGCCGACCGGAACGCACACGGTGGCGACCTCCGGGCAGTCTTCCACGATCTCCAGCCCCACCGTTCCCTGTCCCGCGATGATTGCCTCGTGGTCGAACGGCGGCGCCATCGCCAGGCCGTCCCGCGCCGCGATCTCCTTCGCCCTCTCGAAGCGGTCGGCCGAGGTGCACCCGGCGATCACCACCTCGCCCCCGAGCCGCTCCACGCCGCGCCGCTTCGCCGCCGGCACCGTCTCCGGCATCACGATCACGGCACGCAGGCCGAGGCGCTTCGCCACGTACGCCACCGCCTGGCCGTGGTTCCCCGACGAATAGGTGATGACGCCCGTCGCGCCCTCGCGCACCAGGCGGCGCACCAGGGTCCACGCGCCGCGAAGCTTGAAGGCCCCCACGCGCTGCAGCGACTCGGGCTTCACGAGGACCGGCGTGCCGAGCTGCTCGCTCAGCGCGTCCGCGGGGAGGAGGGGCGTGCGCACGGCCACGCCGACAAGGTCCGCCGCCGCCGCACGGATGTTCTCCAATGTCACGAATTCGGTGGGGGCAGCGACCGTCACAGGCGACCGGACCGTTGGGAAACGGGGAAACTACGGCGGGGCACGGGGGCGGGCAATAGCGCGGGGGCGGGCGCTCAGCGCCCTCGGCTCCCCCTGCGCAGGAGGCGGTGCGTGGCGGCGAGATCCGCCACCATCACCGCGAAGAGGACCACCGTCCCCCTCGTGCCGATCACTCCCAGCCACCGCAGCACGGCGACGAGGATCGAGTATGCGAGGACCCCGGCGAGCACGAGGGGCCGGTTGACGCGTCGGCCAGCCACGCTCCGAAGATAGCCGCCGCGCGGGCGGCGGGTGAGCACCTAGCGGCGCCGCACGCTCAGCGGTCCGTTGGTTGTCACCACCCGCACCGGGGGGCCGCCCGAACCGAGCGTCGTCCGGATGCGCGTCGTCCGCCCGATTCGCCCCTGCAGCGTGATCGGGAAGTCGATCTGCATCGGCCCGTTCACCGTGCCCGTCTCGAGCTCCGCCGAATAGCCGTCCGGGATGGCGAGCGTTGCCGGGCCGTTCTGCGTCTCCGCGTCGAGCCCCGCGCCCTCCCACCGTGTCCCCGCGAGGTCCACCGTGAGGGAGCCGTTGCTGGTGTGCGCATGCACATCACCCGCCACGCCGCTCAGCGTCAGCGGACCGTTCACCGTCCGCAGGTCGAGCTTCCCCGCGACATCCTCCGCCGAGACGGGGCCGTTCACCGTCTCCGCCGTGACGTCGCTCCGCCGTGGCACCGACACCTCGAGGTGGACCGCCCACCCCTCGCGCCGCCGGATCGCGGGCCCGTCGCTGGTCACCGACGTCCCCGAGACATCCACGTGCACCTCCCGCAACAGGCCGGTGGCGTCGGAATCGGTCGCCGCCCACGCCTGCACGACGGCCCGCACGTGCACGCTGTCGCGGTCCCAGCCGGTCACCACGACGGCGCCATTGGGGCCGGCGTCGAGCTGGATGGTCCGCCCCTGAGACCGGAACCCCGTCTCGCGCACCTCGCACGCGCGGACGCGGTCGCCGTCGTCGCGGTGAGAGCCGCAGTCCGCGAGCCAATCCTCGGCGGTGCGCTGGGGGCGGCGCTGCGCGGCGAGCGCACCGGGCATGGCGAGGCCCGCGAGCAGCAGCAGAGCAGCGAGCAGCGGGAGACGGGCGGTCATCAGAGCTCCAGGGAACGTGGGACGGCGCGGTGCGCGCCTCGCGGCGCGTGCCCCATCAAGAGGTTGGACAGCCGGGCCCCCCGGAAGGTTGTCACGGCGCCCGGCGGCCGTGCGTCCCCGACGCGCGGAGCGCCCGGGAAAGACCCCGGGCGCTCCGTTCACCCCATCGGCCCGCGCGAGGCGGACCGGACCGCCGTCCTACCCTTGCCGCTGGCGGGGCATGTGGCACAACTGGCAGATCGCCACGTTCCAGTTCGCGTGGGACGCCGGCGGCGCGGGCGCGCCCATCGGCGAGTTCGCCACGTGACAGGTCTTGCACTGGACGAACGCTTCCGACAGCGCGTGCGGCACGGCGGGCGGCGCGTTGTCCACCGGACGGTGGCACATCGCGCACGCCGTCACGGGGAAGTTGTGCGTCGTCGGCATGCTGCGGATGTTCGCGTTCGCGCCCGAGGCGTGGCAGGTCGTGCACTGCTCCTTCCCCGCGGCGGGATGCGGCATCCGCGGCGGCCCCTGCTGCGCCGGCGCGGCCGCCGGCTGCTGCGCGCTCGCGACGCCGCTCGCCACGGCGAGCAGCAGCGCGATGAAACCGACACGGACAGGCTTCACGGTCCCTCCTCGAAGGCTCGGCTCAGGTCGGGGGCCGTGGCGTGGACCCGCTGCCACGTCCTCCCGCTCGTTCAGTTACTACCCCTACACTCCGTAATAGTGCGGACCTCGGGCCGAAAGTTCAACGTCGCGCGCGATCCGGCCTAGGCGTCCGACTCGGCGCCGACCGGCTCGACGTCGCCGGTGGGCTCCTCCTCACCCCCTTCTTCCTCGTTCACCACGCGGGCCACATCCTGCACGGTGTCGCCCTCGTCGAGGTTGATGATCTTCACGCCCTGCGTGTTCCGCCCGATGACTCGGATGTCGTTCACCGGGAGGCGGATGATGACGCCGCCGCGGGTGATGACCATCAGCTCGTCGTCGGGGATCACTTCCTTCAGGGCGACCACCTCGCCGGTGCGGTCAGTGCGCTTGAGGGTGATGATGCCTTTGCCGCCCCGGTGCTGGACGCGGTAGTCGCCGAGCTCGGAGCGCTTGCCGAGGCCGTGCTCGGCCACGACGAGGAGGGTGGCCTCGCGGCGCACCACCACCATGCCGATCACGGCGTCCTGCGCCTCCAGCTCGACCCCCTTCACGCCGATGGTCGCGCGGCCCATCTCGCGGACGTCCTTCTCGTGGAAGCGGATGGACATCCCGTGCCGCGAGGCGAGGACGATGTCGTTCGTGCCGTCGGTGATCTGCACGTCGATCAGTTGGTCGCCGTCCTCGATGTTGATGGCGTTGATGCCCGTCGCGCGCACGTTGCCGTAGGCGGACAGGACCGTCTTCTTCACCGTCCCGTTGCGGGTCGCGAAGAGAAGGTACTTGTCGTCGGCGAACTGCCGCACCGGGACCAGCGAGGCGATCCGCTCGTCGCTCTTGACCTGGATGCAGTTGACGATCGGCTTGCCGCGCGCCGCCCGTCCCCCCTGCGGGACGTCGTACACCTTGAGCCAGTACACCTGGCCGTGCTCGGTGAAGAACATCAGGTAGTCGTGGGTGGAAGCGATGAAGAGGTGCTCGACCCAGTCGTCCTCTTTCGTCCCCATCCCGTTGAGCCCCCGGCCTCCGCGCCGCTGCCGGCGGTAGGTGGAGACGGGGATGCGCTTGATGTAGTTGGTGTGGGACACGGTGATGACCATGTCCTCTTCGGCGATCAGGTCCTCGACGGAGAAGTTCCCCTGGTCGGCGACGATCTGCGTCCGGCGCTCGTCGCCGAACTGGGCGGCGATCTCGCTGAGCTCCTGCTTGAGGATGCCGAAGCGCCTCGGCCGCGAGGCAAGGATCGCCTTGAGCTCGGCGATGAGCGCCTGCAGCTCCTTCAGCTCCTCCTCGAGCTTCTCGCGCTCGAGCCCCGTCAGCTTGGCGAGCCGCATGTCGAGGATGGCCGCGCTCTGCCGCTCGGAGAGCTTGAACCGCTCGCGTAACTGCTGGCCTGCCTCCTCGGTGGTCGCGGCGCCGCGGATGATCGCGATGACCGCGTCGATGTTGTCGACGCAGATCTTCAGCCCCTCAAGGACGTGCTCGCGCTCCTCCGCCTTGCTGAGGTCGAACCGCGTCCGCCGCGTGATGACGTTGTGGCGGTGATCGATGAAGCGCTGCAGCAGCTCTTTGAGGTTCATCACCTTCGGCACGCCGTCCGCCAGGGCCAGCATGATGGCGCCGAAGGTGGTCTGCATCGGCGTGTGCTTGAACAGGTTGTTCAGCACCACCAGCGGGACCGCGTCGCGCTTCAGCTCGATCACGATCCGCATCCCGTCGCGGTCCGACTCGTCCCGCAGGTCGCTGATCCCCTCCAGCTTCTTCTCCCGCACCAGCTCCGCGATGAGCTCGAGGAGGCGCGCCTTGTTGACGAGGTAGGGGATCTCCGTGACGACGATCTGCGAGCGCCCGCTCGACTCCTTCTCTTCGACCTGCGCCCGAGCCCGCACGACGATCCGCCCGCGGCCGGTCGCGTAGCACTCGCGGATGCCGTCCCGCCCGTAGATGATGCCGCCGGTGGGGAAATCCGGGCCGGAGACCAGGTTCGCCAGCTCGTCCACCGGCGCGTCGGGGTGGTCGATGAGGTGCGTGAGCGCCGTCACCACTTCGCGCAGGTTGTGCGGCGGGATGTTCGTGGCCATCCCGACCGCGATGCCCGCGGACCCGTTCACCAGGAGGTTCGGCACCTTCGAGGGGAGGACCGTCGGCTCCTGGAGCCGGTCGTCGAAGTTCGGGATGAACTCGACCGTCTCCTTCTCGATGTCCTCCAGCATCGCCACAGCGACGCGGGTGAGACGCGCCTCGGTGTAGCGGTACGCCGCCGCCGGGTCGCCGTCCACCGAGCCGAAGTTCCCCTGGCCGTCCACCAGCGGATAGCGGAGGGAGAAGTCCTGCACCATCCGCACGAGCGAGTCGTACACCGCCGAGTCGCCGTGTGGGTGGTACTTGCCGAGCACGTCGCCGACTACCGTGGCGCTCTTCTTGTAGCCGCGGTTCGGCAGCAGACCCAGTTCGTGCATCGCGTAGAGGATGCGCCGGTGCACCGGCTTGAGGCCGTCGCGCACGTCCGGAAGGGCACGCTGCACGATGACGCTCATCGAGTAGTCGATGAACG
>JBEKGT010000103.1:0-6956 GCA_050012655.1 Gemmatimonadales bacterium
CCTCATCGAGGCGGCTGGCGTGCGCGACGGCACGGAAGAACCGGTCACCGGCGCGCCGCACGCGGCGGAACTGCCACGCCTTGGCGAAGATCAGGAACCACGAGACCGCGGAGAAGACGACGAGGACCGCGAGGACGATCTTGGTCGCGAAGCTCGCGGACGCGATGAGCTCCAGCTCGGTGGTGGGCACGGCGCCGCCGACCTGCAGGATCACGAGGCCTCCTTCACGAGCCAGTCGTACGTCGCGCGCAGCCCCTCGGCCAGGCCGACCCGCGGCGTCCATCCAAGCACGCGTGCCGCCTTCTCCACGACGAGCGCGCTCGCCATCAGCTCCCCCGCGCGGGCGGGGGCGTGCTCCACCGGCACGCGGACCCCGGACGCCTCGATCATCGTCGCGACGAGCGCATTCACCGACGTCTGGATCCCGGTGCCGATGTTGAAGGCAGGCGCGTCGATGGTGCCGTCGGGCTCGGGGAGGTCGGCCACGGCGGCGAGGAGATTGGCCCGGGCGACGTCGCTCACGTAGACGTAGTCGCGCGTCTGCTCGCCGTCGCCGTACACGATGATCGGCCGGCCGGTGCGCAGCCGCTCGCCGAAGATGGCCACTACACCCGCCTCGCCATGCGGGTCCTGCCGCGGCCCGTACACGTTGCTGTAGCGGAGCACTGCGCCCTCGATCCCGTAGAGCTGCGCGTAGCAGGCGAGGTAGTGCTCGCCGCTGAGCTTGCTCACGCCGTACGGCGAGAGGGGGAGCTTCGGCGCCGTCTCGGGATGCGGCGGCCGGCGCTCGCCGTACACCACGCCGCCGGACGACACGATCACGAGCCGCCGGCAGCCGCTGGCCCGCGCGCCCTCGAGCAGGTTGAGGAGGGCGAGGATGTTCTCCTCGGCGTCGAGCACCGGGTCGGCCACCGACACGCGCACGTCCACCTGCGCCGCGTGGTGGCAGATCACGTCGAACCCGCCCCCGGCCACCACCGCCCGCGCCTCGTCCGACCCGAGGTCGAGATGCAGGAACTCGGCGCCCGCGGGGATGTTCCGGCGGCGGCCGCGGGAGAGGTTGTCGAGGACGGCCACCTGCCACCCGGCGCCGAGGAACGCCTCGGCGACGTGCGACCCGATGAAGCCGGCGCCTCCGGTGATGAGGACGCGTCGTGTCACGAGCGGGACCCCCAGAACCACGAACCCGCCGGGCCGGCGGGTTCGTGGTGCGTCACGATGACATGCGGCGGATCTGCCGCGCGGCGGCACCGGGACGGATGTCCGGCTGGCTCACCTGGAGCACGACGAGCGTGGCGGTCTTCGCGCGCGTGTGCACGACGATCGCCTCGGCCTGCTCGCGCGCGGGCACGCCCTGATTGGACGCTACGCCGATGCGGAAGACATCGCCGAGGTGGACACCGTCGTCGGCGCCGAGGTTGATGAAGAGGACGTCCTGCACGCTCGTGAGCTCACCGTGGCGCCGCGTGGCGATGACCTGGCCCTCGACGCCCGAGTCGGTAGGGACCGCCCGGGCGGCGCTGTCGTAGTGGTAGGCCGGGATCTTGAGGAGATGGGTGCCGAGCCGCAGCTCGTTGTAGAGCGCGGTGACCGTCGCGGCGACGGCCTGGCCGTTGTCGCCGTCGGAGGTGACACGCAGCAGCCCGAGGGGCCGGATCACCTCGCCGTACCCGGTGATCGACTCCTCGGCGTCGTAGCCGAGGAGGAGGTCCCCCTTCTTGTACGCCTGCCCCGCCGGCGGCGCCACCACGACGGAGGCGTAGAGCGAGGCCGTGGTGCGCGCGACGAGCCGGCGCAGCGCCGTCTTGTCGAGATTCCCACCCAGCATCCCCGACTCGAGCGAGCGGCTGTCGGCCACGAAGCCCGAGGCGTAGTACTCGCCCGGGCGCACCGCGCGGTACGAGTGCTGTGCCTCGGCCTGCAGGTTCGACTGCCCGGCCGAGGCGCGCGGCGCGAAGATGGTCGGCGATTCGGTGTTCGGGAGCGGGGTCGCCGGCGCCGGCGCCGGCGCCGCCCGCACGGTGTCCGCGGTGGGCGTGACAGAGACGTTGCCCGGCACGGGAGGGGCTGCGGCTACCGGGGCGGCCACGGGCTGCTCCGGCGGAGCGACGAGACGCAGCTCCTCGCCCGGGAAGATCCAGTGGGGATCCTCGACGACATTGGTGTTGAGGCGATAGATCTCGGGCCACAGGAGCGGGTCGCCGAGGAACTGATGCGCCAGCGACCAAAGCGTCTCGCCCTGCTGGACCGTGTGCGTCTCCGGAGGGGCACCGAGGGGCTGTGACTGCCCCGACTGGCCCGCCGGCGCGGGCTGCTGACCCCCCGGCCGCTGCGGCTGCTGGGCGCTCTCCTGGCCCGCCTGCTGCTGCCGGGCCGTCTGCTGCCCCGACAACGCCGCGGCGTGCCGAGCCTGCTGGATCGGCCGCGTGATCATCGTCGGCGCCTGCGCCGCGAGGGGCGCGGCCCCGAGCAGCAGTGCGAACGCCGCTGCGAATCGCGCGCCGTTAGAAGGGCAGATCGTCGTCCTCCTCATCGAGCGCCCCCGGGAAGTCGTCGAAGCTCTCATCCCCATCCTTCTTCCCCGGCTCGGCTTCCTTCTTCGCCGCGGACGCCGCCGCGGGACGCCGGCCCCCACCCCCCGACTCGCCACCCGACGCCGCATCCGACCGGCCCGACAGCATCACGAGCTCGCGGACGTTGATCTCGGTCACGTACCGGGTCTGCTTTTCCTTGTCCTCGTAGGTCCGGTACTCGATCCGCCCCTCGACGTAGACCCGATCGCCCTTCTTGAGGTACTTCTCGATCGTGTCGGCCAGCCCCGAGCCGCGCGAAGCGTTCCACGCCACGCACTTGTGCCACTCCGTCTTCTCCTGCTTCTCCCCGCCCTGCGTCGTCCACTGGCGGCTGGTGGCCAGCGAGAACTGCGCCACCCGGCTCCCGTTGGTGGTGGTGCGGACCTCCGGATCGGCACCCAGATTCCCGATCAGCATCACCTTATTGAGACTCCGACTCACCTGACCCTCCCCGCGCTGGACTCGGGTACCACGGACATCACGGAAGTTAGGGCGGGACAAGGGTTTTTGTCAATCAAAAACGCGCTCTCCGACATCATTTCTGCGGCGCCCTGGAGGCCAGGTCCAGCGCCATGGTCACGGCGTCTTCGGTCGGCTTTCGGTAGTAGTTCGGGCGCACCCCGAGGGTCCCGAACCCCTCCCCGGTGTACATCGCGATCGCCGCTTCGTTCGACCGCCGCACCTCGAGGTACACCTTCGCTGTGCCGCGTTCCGCCAGCCACGCCAGGCACGCGGCGAGGAGGCGCTTCCCCAGGCCGCGGCGGCGGTGCTCCGGCGCCACAGCCATGTTGAGGATCTCCCCCTCGTCCGCCACGGCGGAACAGAAGGCGTAGCCGAGCAGCGCCCCCCCCTTGTCCGGGAGAACGACCCCCCGGACATGGTCGAGCCCGAGGATCTCCTGGAAAGACCGCTTCGACCACGGATCGCCGAAGATGGCGCGCTCCAGCGCCGCCACCGCGTCCACGTCGGAGGCGCCGAAAGGCCTAGCGCCCCGCCGCATCCCGCTCCCTCGCGAGGCGCCGCGCTTCCGCCTCCGCCGGGCGGCCGTAGACCGGCTCCCACCGGCCTGCGTCGGCCACCACCAGCGGCCCGCCCGGCCAGCCCATCATGCCGAGGAGCGCCACGGCGGAGGCGTCCCTCTCCGACGCGAGCACCGTCCGGCCCGCCCCGCCCCACGCCGCCTCGCCCACGACGGCCAGGGCGGGGGCCGACAGCACTTCCACACCGCCCTCGGCCACGCGGTACACCGCCCGGTAGCACTCTCCGCGCAGCGCGTCGTACCGCACGTCCACGTCGACGGGCGCGGCACCGCCGGCCGCGCGAGCCGCCGCGACCGCCGCGCCGAGGAGTGAGGGGGCCACGAAGAGCGGCGCGCCGAGGGCGCGGCACATCCCCTTCGCGAACGCCGCGCCGATCCGCAGCCCCGTGAACGCGCCGGGCCCGTCCGCCACCAGGACCCCGGTGAGCGCCGAGGCCGTGACGCCCCTCGCCACGAGGAGGCCCGCCACGATCGCGCCGATGTCCCGCGAGAGAGATCGGCGGTCGTCCACCCGCAGCTGGACTCCCGGCGCCCCCGCAATCCCGAGTGCGATTGTCGGATAATCTGTCGCCGTGTCGAGGGCGAGGATCATGGCCGTCGGCCCGTGCATGCGGACGCGCCGACGCGCGGGGCCCTCACACCATCTCCAGGCGCCGCAGGGTGGGATCCTCGACGTAGGAGAGGACGATGTGGTGCGTGAGCGGCGGAAGGCCGGCGCCGAACCGCTCCGGCCACTCCACGAGGATCGCGGCGTCCTTCTCGCGGGCCATGTCGTCGAAGCCGAGGTCGGCGGCCTCGCCGGGGCGGCGCAGGCGGTACCCGTCCACGTGGTAGACGGTGCAGCCGGCGCCATCGTAACGGTGGACGAGAGCGAAGGTGGGGCTGGTGACGGTCTGCCGGACGCCGAGCCCGGCGGCGATGGCGCGGACGAGGGTGGTCTTCCCCGCCCCGAGTTCGCCGGAGAGGCCGACGGCCACGGGCAGCGTGAGGGAGTGGGCGAACTCCATGCCCCAGGCGGCGAGTCCCGGCTCATCGAGGGTCCGCGCAGCCACCGAGCTAGCGCCCACGGCGCCGCCCCCGTCCGCCGCGCGCGGAACCCGCTGCGCCCGATCCCGCATCGGCGGCGCCGCGCGCCGGTGCGTCGGTGCGCCGGTGCGCCGGCCCTCCCGAGCCCGCCGCTTTCAGGTCGAGGATCTGGTCGCGGACCTGCGCGGCGAGCTCGAAGTCGAGGTCCTCGGCCGCGCGGCGCATCTCCTCCTCGAGCATCCCGATGAGGGCGGCCTTCTCGTCGGGGTCGGCGGCGTCCCAGTCGGCGGCCGCCTTGCCGAGGAGGGCGAGGGGTTCGGCGCGCGGGACCGGGTCCTCGCGCGCGTCGGCGACACGGGTGGTGAAGCGGATCTCCTCCACCGACTTCACGATGGAGCGCGGGGTGATCCCATGCTCGGTGTTGTAGGCGCGCTGGACCTCGCGGCGGCGGTCCATCTCCTCGAGCGCCGCCTTCATCGAGTCCGTCATCCGGTCGGCGTAGAGGATCGCCTTCCCCTGCTCGTTCCGGGCGGCGCGCCCCACCGTCTGGATGAGCGAGGTGCGGGAGCGGAGGAATCCCTCCTGGTCGGCGTCGAGCACGGCGACGAGGGAGACCTCGGGGAGATCCAGCCCCTCGCGCAGGAGGTTGATGCCGACCAGCACGTCGAACTCGCCGAGGCGCAGGCCGCGGACGATGTCCATGCGCTCGATGGCGTCGATGTCGGAGTGCATGTAGCGCACCCGGACGCCGACCTGGGCGAGGAAGTCGGTGAGGTCCTCCGCCATCCGCTTGGTGAGGGTGGTGACGAGGACCCGTTCGCCGCGCCGCGCCCGCGCGCGGATCTCGGCGAGGAGGTCGTCCACCTGGCCGGCGACGGGGCGCACCTCCACCGCCGGATCGATGAGGCCGGTGGGCCGCACCAGCTGCTCGACCACGGCGCCGCCGCTGAGCCGCAGCTCCTCGGGGCCCGGCGTGGCGGAGACGAAGAGCACCCGCGGCGCGAACGCCAGGAACTCCTCGTAGCGGAGCGGCCGGTTGTCGAGCGCGGAGGGGAGGCGGAAGCCGTACTCGACCAGGGTCTCCTTCCGCGAGCGGTCGCCGTTGGACATCGCGTTGAGCTGGGGGATCGTCACGTGCGACTCGTCCACCACGACGAGGAAGTCGGGGGGGAAGAAGTCGAGGAGCACGGCGGGCCGCTCGCCGGGGGCCCTCCCCGAGATGTGGCGGCTGTAGTTCTCGATGCCGTGGCAGGTGCCGACCTCGAGGAGCATCTCGATGTCGAAGGTGGTGCGCGACTCGAGGCGCTGGGCCTCCAGGAGCTTCCCCGCGGTCCGCAGCTCGCGGAGCCGCTGCGTCAGTTCGCCGCGGATGGCGCCGATCGCGCGCTCGAGGTTGTCGCGGTCGGTCACGAAGTGGGTGGCGGGGTAGATGGCGCACCGCTCGAGGGGCGCGACGGCCTTGCCGGTCAGCGGGTCGATCTTGGTGATGCGCTCGACGACGTCGCCGTCGAGCTCGACGCGGACCGCCTGCTCCTCGTACGCCGGGAAGACCTCGATGACGTCGCCCCGCACCCGGAAGACCCCCGGCTCGAACGCGACGTCGTTGCGCTGGTACTGGATGTCCACCAGCCGCTCGAGGATCGGCCGCCGGCCGAGCGTCTCCCCGACGGTGACGCGGAGCATCTGCTGCTTGTACTCGACGGGGTCGCCGAGGCCGTAGATGGCGGAGACGGTCGCGACGACGACCGTGTCATCCCGCTCCACGAGGCTCGAGGTGGTCCGCAGGCGGAGCCGCTCGATATCCTCGTTGATGGAGGCGTCCTTCTCGATGTACGTGTCGGTGGCCGGGACGTACGCCTCGGGCTGGTAGTAGTCGTAGTACGAGACGAAGTACTCGACGGCGTTCTGGGGGAAGAACGACTTCAGCTCGCCGTAGAGCTGGGCACCGAGGGTCTTGTTGTGGGAGAGGACCAGCGTCGGCACGCCCAGCTCGCGGATGACGTGGGCGACGGTCATGGTCTTCCCGGAGCCGGTGACGCCGAGGAGCACCTGGTGGCGGTCGCCCCGCCGGAAGCCCCGCACCAGCTCGGCGATGGCCTGCGGCTGGTGCCCGGCGGGCTCGAAGGGGGAGACGAGCTGGAACGGGCTCACGCGAGCGTGCGGTCGCGCCGCCGGACCTCGACGACGCCCTTCACGCGGCGGATGGCCTTGATGACCTTGTTGAGGTGGGTCAGGTTCTCGACCTCGACGACCACCGACCCCAGCATCCCCCCCTCGCCGCTGCTCAGCTCCGCCGCCCGCATGTTGGTGCCGGCCTG
>JBEKGT010000104.1:0-9379 GCA_050012655.1 Gemmatimonadales bacterium
ATCATCGGCGCGGCGGTGATCGACGACGTGCTGGGCCTCGTGATCCTCGCCGTGGTGAGCGGCGTGATCGTCGGCGTGGATCGCGGCCAGCCCCTCTCCCTCGGCCAGACCGGCGTGGTCGTGGCGAAGGCGGCCGTCTTCCTGTTCGGCGCCCTTGGCCTCGGCGTCGTCCTCTCGCCGCGCCTCTTCGCGCTTGCCTCCCGGCTCCGCGGCCGCGACGTCCTCCTCGCCGTCGCCCTGGCCGTCTGCTTCGTGCTCGCCTACCTCGCCTCGGCGATCGGCCTCGCGGCCATCGTCGGCGCCTACGCCGCGGGCCTCATCCTCGAGGACGTGCACTTCCGGGAGTTCCAGGCGCGCGGTGAGCGGTCGCTGCGGGACCTGATCGCCCCCATCGCCTCGTTCCTGGTGCCGGTCTTCTTCGTGGTGATGGGCATCCGAGTGGACCTCCGCGCCTTCGCGCGCCCGGAGATCCTCGGCCTCGCCGCGCTCCTCGTGGCGGCCGCCATCCTGGGCAAGCAGGCGTGCGCCCTCGGCGCCGTGGGCGGCGGGCTCGACCGGCGCTCCATCGGCATCGGGATGATCCCCCGCGGGGAGGTGGGCCTCATCTTCGCCAGCATCGGCACCACCCTCACCATCGCCGGCCGGCCCGTCATCGACCAGGCGGTCTTCTCCGCCGTCGTGATCATGGTCGTCGTCACCACGCTCGTCACGCCCCCCGCGCTCGCGTGGAGCCTCCGCCGCGGCGCGCGGCTCGCGAGCGCACCACCGGGGCGATAGCTTCGCCCGGTCACCAATCGTCCTATCCCACTCGTGGCGCTCAAATGCGACTGAACCGCTCGCCATTCCTCGCCGCCGTGCTCACCATTGCAGCGGCGCTTGGTTGCGCCGCCGCCCGCCTGGCGGCGCAGGCCCCCGCGCCGCCGGAGCCGCGGCCGCTCCTCACCGAGCCGGCGATCTCCCCCGACCGCGCGGAGATCGCCTTCGTCTCCGGCGGCGACATCTGGACGGTGCCGGCGGCGGGGGGCGAGGCGCACCTCCTGGTCTCGAACCCGGCCACGGAGTCGCGGCCCCTCTACTCGCCCGACGGGCGGAAGCTCGCCTTCGTCTCGACGCGCACGGGGAACGGCGACATCTACGTCCTCACGCTGGCAACGGGCACGCTGCAGCGCATCACCTTCGACGACGCCCTCGACCAGCTCGACGCGTGGTCCCCCGACGGGCGGTGGCTCTACTTCACCAGCTCGCGCGGCGACATCCAGGGGATGAACGACATCTGGAGGGTGAGCGCGGAGGGCGGCACCCCGATGCCGGTGGCGGCCGACCGCTACACCAACGAGTTCTGGGCGGCGCCCTCGCCCTTCGGGCAGACGCTCGCCATCACGGCGCGCGGGACGGTGAGCGGGCAGTGGTGGCGGCGGGGCCACAGCCACCTCGACGAGTCGGAGATCTGGCTGGTGCGCGACTTCGACCATCCGCAGTACGAGGCGGTGACGGCGGGGGGGACGAAGGACGCGTGGCCGATGTGGGGCGGCGCCGACCGGCGCACCCTCTACTTCGTCCGCGACGACCATGGCGTAGAGAACGTCTTCTCGCGCGGCGCCGACCGGCGGATCGCTGCGGTCACGCGCTTCACCGCGGGCCGCGTCCTCTGGCCGAGCGTCTCCGCCGACGGTCGCGCGATCGTGTTCGAGCGAGACCTCGGCGTGTGGCTCCTCGACCCCGCGACGGGCGAGGCGCACCAGGTGCCCATCACCCTCCGCGGCGCGCCGGCGGCGGCCGGCATCGAGCACGTCCGCGTCTCCGAGGGCCTCTCGGAGATGGCCCTCTCCCCCGACGGGAAGAAGGTGGCCTTCGCGGTGCGGGGCGACGTCTTCGCCGCCTCGGCGAAGGACGGCGGCGACGCGGAGCGCGTCACCAGCACCACGGCGCGCGAGCAGGAACTGGCGTGGCTCCCCGACAGCCGGCAGCTCGTGTACGTCTCGAGCCGGGCGGGGTACGCGCAGCTTTTCCTCTACGACTTCGCGTCGCGCACCGAGACGGCGCTCACCAGCGACCCGCGCGGCGACGTGAACCCGCGCGTCTCGCCCGACGGCAAATCGGTGGCGTTCGCCCGCGGCGGGCGGGACCTCGCCCTCGTGGACGTCGCGTCGAAGCGGGTGCGGACGCTCGCGGCCGGCTTCTTCGACCGCCTCCCCTTCAGCTCGGCGCAGGGGATCGCCTGGTCCCCCGACAACCGGTGGGTCGCCTACCTCTCGGCGGGCGCCTCGATGTTCAACACGGTGTACGTCGTGCGGGCCGGAGGGGGCGACGCGCGCGCCACCCGCTTCCTCCCCAACGTCTTCGGCAACGCGCTCTCGTGGAGCCCCGACGGGCAGTACATCCTCTTCGACACGGGCCAGCGCACCGAGAGCCCCGAGCTGGCGCGCATCGACCTCGTGCCGCGGACACCGCTGTTCCACGAGGACCAGTTCCGCGACCTCTTCCGGCAGCCGGCGCGGCCGGCCACGTCCCCCGCGCCCGAGACGCGTCCCGCGGCGCCGGCGGCTCCGCCCGCGCGCGGCGCCCGCGGCCCCGCGACCGCGCCCGCAGACACGGGCACGGCGCGTGCGCGCTCCGACAGCGCCGCCGGCACCCCGGTCCGGATCGTCTTCGACGACATCCGCCGCCGGCTGTCGTTCCTCCCCGTCGGCGTGGACGTCGGCAACGCCATCATCGCCCCCGACGGGAAGTCGGTCCTCCTCGTGGCGTCGGCGGCGGGCCAGCAGAACCTCTACACCTACTCGCTCGACGAGCTGGCGCGGGAGGAGCCGGTGGCGCGGCAGCTCACCTCGACCCCGGGCGGCAAGTCGAGCGCGCAGTGGTCCCCCGACGGCAAGGAGGTGTGGTATCTCCAGAACGGGCGCATCAACGTCATCACCGTCGAGGGGCGCGCCACCCGGCAGCTCGCCGTGACGGCGGAGCTGGACGTGGACTTCGATGCGCAGAAGCTGGTGATGTTCGACGAGGCGTACCGCTTCCTGCGCGACGGCTTCCACGACTCCACGATGAACGGCGTGGATTGGGACGCCGTGCACGCGCAGCTCGCGCCGTGGGCCGCGGGGGCGCGGACCGGCGACGAGGAGCGCCGCGTCATCTCCCTGATGATCGGGGAGCTGATGGCCTCGCACAGCGGCGTCTCGGCCCCCTTCTCCGCCGCGACCCCGGCGTACGTGGGGCGGCTGGGCCTCGACTTCGACCGCGCCGAGCACGAGCGGAGCGGCCGGTTCCGCATCACGAACGTGATCCCCCTTGGCCCCGCGGCCGTCGCGGCGGGCATCGCCGCCGGCGACTACCTCCTCGCCGTGGAGGGCGACCACCTCACCGCCCGCACGAACCTCGACTCCCTCCTGTCGTACACGATCGGCCGGCAGGTGGTGCTGTCGGTGTCGCACGCCGCCGACGGCACGAGCCCGCACGACGTGAACGTGAAGCCGGTCAACCTGGTCACCGAGCGCAACCTCCGGTACCGCCAGTGGGTGGAGGACCGGCGCGCCTACGTCGCCCGGATCAGCAACGGGCGCCTCGGCTACGTGCACATGGTGGACATGGGCCAGGGCTCCCTCGAACAGCTCTTCGTGGACCTCGACAGCGAGAACCGCGGCCGCGACGGCGTGGTGATCGACGTGCGGCACAACAACGGCGGCTTCGTGAACGCCTACGCCATCGACGTCTTCGCGCGGAGGGGCTACCTCACGATGACGTACCGCGGCGCCGGCATCTCGGCGCCGGCGCGGACCATCCTCGGCCAGCGCTCCCTCGAGAAGCCGACCATCCTCGTCACCGACCAGCACTCCCTCTCCGACGCGGAGGACTTCACCGAGGGGTACCGCGCCCTGCATCTGGGCAAGGTGGTGGGCGAGCCGACGGCGGGGTGGATCATCTACACCTCGGCAGGGACTCTCATCGACGGCTCGGTGGTGCGGATGCCGTTCATCACGGTGCGCGGCAGCGACGGGCAGGTGATGGAGATGCACCCGCGGCCGGTGGACGTCCCGGTGGTGCGGCCCGTGGGCGAGAGCTACAGCGGGAGGGACAGCCAGCTCGACGCGGCGGTGCGGGAGCTGCTCCAGCAGATCGGCGGGCGGTAGCCGGGGGAACCGACGCCATCGACGTGCGACGGGCCCGGCCATCGCCGGGCCCGTTCATTGCGGACACCTACGCAGAGGGGCGCACAGGAACCAAGTTCCGCCGGGTCCCGCCGCGTGCGGTCATGCCGGGATCACGTCAGCCAGTCAACAAGCGCCGTGTTCGTCTTGCTCGCCTCGAAGTACGTGTGGTGCCAGACACCCTCCTTGGCCGGGAATCGTATGCAGTTCGCGGCCGGAATCGGGAACCCGGGGCCGCCGCCGGCCGGCTCTGCGACTCCGTCGGTCGGGACAGTGAGATCGTTGGGCTCCTGCTTGAACACGGCGTCCATGAACTGGTTGAAGGCTCCCATCTTCACGATTTGCGGCAGTGGACCGGTGGGTTTCGGCTCGTAGTCCGCGGCGATCGCGAAATACTGTGTAGTCATGGGACCGGGCGCGTTCAGCTTCTGGAGATAGGCGCCCCGGGGGACCAGCGCCTTCAGACCACGCAGGCCTGCCAAGCCGCCGTGCGCCAGCAGCTTCACCCCGAGGATCACCCCGTCGAGCAGCTCGGCGATGAAACCCGGCGGGAGCAGCGATATCGCCGATGTGAGCCGGTCGAACAGGTGCACGATGTTGCCCCCATCGAGGAGGGCCGTGCCGTCGTTGGGGACGCCGACGAAGACCACCTTCCCCACGTTGCACGTCACGCGCGGGCAGAGCACCTTGGCGTTCTGCGTCAGCTCGCGAGCGACGATCCCGCCGCGGCTGTGACAGAGAATGTCGAGGTCGAGTGTCATCCCTGCCGGGACCTGCTGCAGGAACCAGGACGCGTTCTGCTTGGGATCTTCCGATGTCGTGGGATGGTCGAACGCGAACAGCCGATGGCCATAGCGTGCGTCCAGTTCCCCCATCGTGACTCCCGGCAGCCTGCCAAGCCCGATGCTGGCCGTGCTGAGGCCACCGTGGATGAAGAGGAGCGATCGCCCGGACCCCACGAAATTCCAGTCCGCGGGGGTCCACCGCGGAGCGGACCGATTCTGACAGTTCGCAGGCGTGAATGATCGAATCTCGTAGGGACGGAACTTCCCCTCCAGGACACGCGCGGCGATCTCGACCGCCTTGCCCACCACGAGATCGCCCAGGGGGTAGATGAACACCCTCAGCAACATCCTCCCCAACGCGCCGAGGAACCCCTGCTCGCCCACCCCCTGCACCGGGGGACGGACGCGGATCGGCACCACGAAGAGCTGCCGCGATGGGTCGGGCCCGCCCGCGAGGAACCCACTTGGGGCGGGCTCGGGAACATGCCACGACATTCCACCCATTTCGTCTACGGCCAGGACGATCTGGCCCTTCTCCTCCGGCGGCGTTGGAGCGTCGAACAGGATGGGCCGGCCGGTCGGCTCGGCCGGGGCTCCCAGGGTGGGCGGCGTCGGGGTCACGACCAGCGAGATCTCGACGGCCCGCCTCTCACGCAGTTCCGCCCGATCCAGCGCAGCCTGCAACTCCTCGTCCGGCGATCGCGCTCGACCGTCTTCGCCGGCCCACCGCACCCCCGGTGGAGTCGGCGGGCGGCGGCCCTCTCCTCCAGCAAGCAGCTGCGCGGTGCCCGTGCGCCCGGGAACCGTGATGCTGTAGCCATCACCGAGCGACTGCGGCTCCGCTGACCCGTCCAGTCGGATCTCTGGCATACGACGCCCCCTGCTCGTGTGGCCCCTCGCTCGCTGGCCGCGCGTGACGCCGCGAGGCCGGGATGCTCAAGGCATCACCTGCGGCGGGCCGTCGGCGTCAACGGCACGCAGCAGCAGCTGGATGGACGTTCAGAGCTAATGCAGGGCTGTCACGCGGGCGTCAAGCACCTGTCGCGCGAGCATCGTTGACCACGGCAGTCGGGATCGCTCCCGCGAAGCCGGTCGGGCGCTACGACACCCTCACGAAGTGCGGCACGTCGAAGGGGATCTCGAGCACCACCTCCAGGAAACCGGCGTACTTCCCGTCGAGGTGCCACGGCGTCTGGTAGACGATCTTCTTCACGCCGCGCTTTTCGATAGTGTAGACGTTCAGTTCCCGCTTCGCCATGAACGCCTTCAGCTTCGAGAGCGAGGGCTCGGGGTGGCAGGCGATGAGGTTGGTGCCGATGAGCTTCGCGCCGCCATCCTCGGCGTTCGAGCGGATGGCGGCGGCGTTCATCTCGAGGATGATTCCGTCGGGGTCGCAGACGACGATGGCGCCGCGGAACTCCTGGAACCAGGCGTGGAGCGGGGGCTTCGCAGGCATGGGGTCCTCGGGCGGGCGCGCCGGGCGCCGGCCGGTCAATCCACGATGAAGAGGGAGGCGCCGCCCGCGGTGCGCGAGCGGTGCGGCATCAGGTCGTCGGCCACGTGGTAGCTCATTCCGGTCGCGAGCACGACCGACGAGCCGTCCTGCAGCTCGGTGGTCAGCTCCCCCTCGAGCACCAGCAGGACGTGGCCCTTGGAGCACCAGTGGTCCGCGAGGTAGCCGGGCGAGTAACGCACCTTTCGCACCCGGATGGGGCCGAGCTGGAGGGTGCGCCAGTACGCCGCGCCGGAGGTGCCCGGGTGCTCGGTCTCGGGGACCTTCGTCCAGTCCACGGCGGTGAACGGCACGTTCTCGATGCGCATCCGGGTTCTCCTAGACCGTCGCGTGCTCGGTGCGTGCGATGATCTCGTCCTGGAGGGACCGGCCGAGGTCGCAGAAGTAGTCGGAATAACCCGCCACCCGGACGATGAGGTCGCGGTGCTCTTCCGGGTGCGCCTGCGCGGCGCGGAGCGTCGCCGCGTCCACCACGTTCCCCGTGCGGCCGTGGTCCATCTTCGCCACCGACCGGAGCACCGCCGTCGGACCGTGCCGGTCGGCCCCCTGCACCGGCGAGACGCCCTCGGAGAGGGGCTGGCCCGCCCGCCGCCCGTCCGGCGTCGCGCCGATCACCGACCCGAAGTAGACGTGCACCGTGGTGGGGAGGAGGTTGATGGCGTACCGGCCGCCCCTGGTGTTCGGCCGCCCGTCCACCGCGGCGAAGTACGCCTCGAAGACGCGCACCATCAGGGCGTCGGCACGGTCGTCGTCGTTTCCGTAGCGCGGCGTCCGGTTGAGGAGCTGCTGCCGCAGCCGTTCCGCGCCGGCGAAGTCCGCGTCAAGCGCGGCGAGCAGGGCTTCCATCGTCACCGTGCGTTCGCGATAGATGTGGTGCTGCAGCGCGCTCAGCGCATCGGTCATTGTCCCGAGCCCGACGCCCTGGATGTAGCTGGTGTTGTAGCGCGCCCCCCCGTCGTGGTAGTCGCGGCCCCGGGCCACGCAGTCGTCGATGAGCACGGAGAGGAACGGGGCAGGCATCCGCGCGGCGTAGAGCCGCTCGACGACGTTGTTCCCCCGGACCTTCACGTCCACGAAGTGCCGGAGCTGCCGCTCGAACGCCGCGAACAGCGCCTCGAAGCTCCCGAAGGCGTGCGGGTCCCCGGTCGCGGGGCCGAGGCGGCGGCCGGTGCGCGGGTCCACGCCGTCGTGCAGCGCCAACTCCAGCACCTTGGGGAGGTTGAAGTAGCCGGTGAGGTTGTAGTTCTCCTTGCCGAAGGCGCCGACCTCGACGCACCCGCTCGAGCCGCCGCACCGCGCGTCCTCGAGGGTCGTCCCCTGGCGCACCAGCTCCCGCGCGATCAGGTCGGCGTTGAATACCGAGGGCTGCCCGAAGCCGGTGCGGATGATCTCCGCCGCGCGACGGATGAGGGCGTCCGGGTTCTCGACGCTCACCTGGATGGAGGCGCTCGGCTGGAGCAGGCGCATCTCCTCCGTGACGTCGAGGAGCAGGAAGGTGACGTCGTTCACGCCGTCGGCGCCCTCGCGCGTCAGCCCCCCGAAGCCGATCTGCGCGAAGTCGGTGTAGGTGCCGCTCTCCTCCGCCGTCACCCCGACCTTGGGGGGCGCCGGCTGGTTGTTGAACTTGACCCAGAGGCACTGGACCAGCTCCTCCGCGGCGGCGCGCGTGAGCGTCCCGTCGGCGAGCCCTCGCCGATAGAAGGGCGCCAGGTGCTGGTCGAGGCGGCCGGGGCTGAAGGCGTCCCAGGTGTTGAGCTCCGTCGTCACGCCGAGGTGCACGAACCAGTACGCCTGCAGCGCCTCGTGGAAGTCGCGCGGCGCGTGCGCCGGCACCCACGCGCACACCGCCGCGGTGCGCTCCAGTTCCGCACGGCGCGCGGGGTCGCGCTCGGCGGCCGCCAGCTCCCGCGCCCGCTCGGCGTGCCGTTCCGCGAAGCGCACCAGCGCCTCGGTGCAGACCAGCATCGCCTCCAGCTCCTGCTGCTTTGCGAAGGCGTCGGGATCGCCGAGGAAGTCGAGCGCGGCGAGGGCGCGGCGGATCTCCTCCGCGGTGTCGAGCATCCCCTTGCGGTAGATCTTGTCGTCGAGGACGGTGTGGCCGGGGGCGCGCTGCTCCATGAACTCGGTGAAGACACCGGCCTCGTACGCCGCCTTCCACTCGCCGGTCATCGCCGCGAAGAGGTGCTCGCGCTGGGTCCTGCCGCGCCAGAAGGGGATGATCTCCCGTTCGTAGACGCCGCGCGCCCCGGCACTCACGGCGAAGGGGATCTTCTCCCGCGTGGCGAGCAGGTCGAGGTCCGCGAGGGAATGGCAGCAGAGCTCGGGGTAGGTCGGCGTGGCCTTCGGGGCCGGGCCCTTCTCGCCGACGATCAGCTCCCCCGCCCCGATCCATACTGCCTTGTGCTCCATCAGGTGCCGGAAGGCCAGGGCGCGCAGCATCGGCGCCCCGTGGCGCCCTTCGTGCTCGCGGTAGAACGCGGTCATCAGCTCCGCCCGCTCCGCGGAGATGGCGGGCACCGCCTCCAGGCTCTCCTGCCGCAGCCGTCGCACCCGTTCGCTGATCATCGTCTGAGCCCCGTCCCCACGGGCAGCCCGCGCTCCGCGAGGAGCCGGGCGATGGCGGCCATCCGCTCCGCCGGCGGCGGCGCGGTGTCCGGCAGCGGGTACGCGCGGTCGAGCCGGGCGTACTTGTCCGCGCCGATGTGGTGATACGGAAGGAGGTCCACCCGCGCAAGGTGCGGCAGCTCACCCGCCAGCGCCGCCAGCGCCTCGAGGTTGGCGGTGTCGTCGTTCACGCCGGGGATGACGGGGACCCGCAGCACGATGGCGTGCCCTCGCGCCGAGAGGGCGCGCAGGTTGGCGAGGATGGGCGCGTTCGAGACGCCGGTGAAGCGCCGGTGCCGCGCGTCGTCCAGCAGCTTCACGTCGTAGAGGAA
>JBEKGT010000105.1:0-8241 GCA_050012655.1 Gemmatimonadales bacterium
CGACTTCACGCCGAGCGCGTAGCGGTAGCGCGCGGAGGGTCCGCGGCGGGCGGCGTCGAGGAGCCGCTGGGCGTCCGCCACCACGTCGGTCGCGTCCTCGCGCCGCTCCAGCGCGTCGCCGATCGAGCCGAACGCCGCCTCCGCCCGCCGCGCCGCATCCGCCTCGGCGAGGGGGGGCTGCGGGACCTCGCGCAGGAACCGCGCGACGTCGGCGGCGGGGAGGCGCCGCACCCGGAGCGGCACCAGGCGCGAGCGGATCGTCGGCAGGAGCGCCGCGGAGTCGGTGGTCGTGAGGATGAAGTGCGTGTCGGGCGGGGGCTCCTCGAGCACCTTGAGCATCGCGTTGGCCGCCTCCGGGCTCGAGGCCTGCGGCACCAGGCGCTCCGCGTCCCCCACCAGGAAGACCTTCGCGCGGCCCATCACCGGCCGCATCATCGCCTGGCGATGGAGGAGCCGCACCAGCGGGAGGAAGATGGCGTGCAACCCGTCCGGCCGACCGTAGAGGGGGTTCTCGCGCCGTGCCGCCACCGCCTCGCCGAGCGTCTCCTCCGCCTCCTCGACCTGCTTCGCCTCGTCGCCCTTCGGCCGGGCCACGGGGAAGAACCAGTGCACGTCGGGGTGCTGGAGGGAGTCCACCAGCCGGCACGAGTGGCATGTCCCGCACGGCGCTCCGGGGCCCGACTCGCATAGGAGGCCGGCGGCGATCCACTGCCCGAGGCGCTGCTTCCCCACGCCAGGCGGGCCGAGGAGGAGCAGGGCGGGCGGGAGCTTGTGCGCCTTCAGCGTGCCGGTGAGGCGCGCGCGGAGGGCTTCGTGGCCGTAGACGGGAGGGAGGGGCACGAGGGAAATCTAGGGCCGCCAGCCGTCAGCCGTCAGCCGCCCGCACGGAAGAGTGAGGGGATGCGCCCGGCCAGGTCGTCCCGCACCGCGCGGAACGCCGCGAGCCGCTCGTCTTCCGTTCCCTCGGCGCGCGCCGGGTCGGGAAGGGGCCAGTGCAGCGTGCGGACGGGGCGCGGGAAGAGGGGACAGACCTCCTCGGCGCAGAGCGTGACGACCAGGTCCACCGCGTCGAGGGGGACGGCGTCGAGGCCCTTGCTGCGCTGGGCCGATGCGTCCACGCCGGCCTCGGCCAGGACACGCACGGCGAGGGGGTTGATCGTGCCGGGCTCCGACCCCGCGGAGTACACGTGCACCTCCGGCGGGGCGAGGTCGCGGGCCAGCCCTTCGGCGATCTGGCTCCGGGCGGAGTTGGCGACGCAGAGGAAGAGGATGCCGCGCGGCCCGGGAGCGCCCTCGGCGTGCGGGCGGACGGGGTTTACCGACATCACGCCGGTGCCGTCGCGGGGCCGTAGTACCTCCGCCCCAGCCACAGCGCGACGTTGACCAGCCCGATGAGGGCGGGCACTTCGACGAGCGGCCCGATCACCGCAGCGAACGCGGCCCCGTGGTTGATGCCGAACGTCGCGATCGCCACCGCGATAGCGAGCTCGAAGTTGTTCGAGGCGGCGGTGAAGGAAAGGGTCGTCGCCTGGCCGTAGGTCGCGCCGACCTTCTTCGACATGAAGAAGGAGAGGAAGAACATCACCACGAAGTAGATGAGCAGCGGGATCGCGATGCGCACCACGTCGAGCGGGAGTTGCACGATGTACTCGCCCTTGAGCGAGAACATCACCACGATGGTGAAGAGCAGCGCGACGAGCGTGATCGGGCTGATCCTCGGGATGAACCTGGTGTGGTACCAGTCCTTGCTCTTGAGCCTGATCAGGGCGAATCGCGTGACCATGCCGGCGAGGAAGGGGATGCCGAGGTAGACGAAGACGCTCTTCGCGATCTCGCCGATGGTGATGTGGACCGCCACGCCCTCGAGCCCGAACCAGGTCGGCAGGACGGTGATGAAGACGTAGGCGTAGACCGAGTACAGCAACACCTGGAAGATCGAGTTGAAGGCGACGAGGCCCGCGCAGTACTCGGCGTCGCCCTTGGCCAGGTCGTTCCAGACGATGACCATCGCGATGCAGCGTGCGAGGCCGATCAGGATGAGCCCCACCATGTACTCGGGCTTGTCATGCAGGAAGAGGACGGCCAGGCCGAACATCAGGATCGGGCCGATGATCCAGTTCTGGACCAGCGACAGCCCGAGGACCTTGGTACTGCGGAAGACGCGGCCCATCTCCTCATAGCGGACCTTGGCCAGCGGCGGGTACATCATCAGGATCAGCCCGATGGCGATCGGGATGTTGGTCGTCCCGACGTTGAACCGGTTGATGAACGGAACGACGCCCGGGAACAGGTATCCGCCGCCGACCCCCGCCCCCATGGCGAGGAAGATCCAGAGCGTGAGGTAGCGGTCCAGGAAGGACAGGCGCCTGGCCACGCCGGCTGCCGCGCCTACGGCTGCGCCGTCGGCGGCAACGGGCCCATCGCTCACGGCTTGACGGCCCGCACCTTCGCCGAGACCACCGACCGCGCGGCCTCGCGCATCCACTCCGCGCCGCCGAAGAGGTCGGCGTCGCCGTAGCTCCGCTCCTCCACGACCGCGACGTCGTGGAACCCCGCCTCGCGGATGGCGCGCAGGTAGTCCTCCTTCGACGCCGCGCCCGCCACACAGCCCACGTACGCCTCGACCGACCGGCGGACCTCCTCGCTCAGCGTCCGCAGCAGCACCAGGTCGCTCACCACCATCCGGCCGCCGGGCCGCAGCGCGCGAAACGCCTCGCGGAAGACCTGCTCCTTGTCGGGGGAGAGGTTGACCACGCAGTTCGAGATGATGAGGTCCACCGAGGCGTCAGCCACCGGGAGGTGCTCGATCTCCCCAAGCCGGAACTCGACGTTCGCCGCGCCCACTGCCGCCGCGTTGGCCCGCGCCTTCTCGAGCATCTGTGGCGTCATGTCCACGCCGATCACCCGCCCCGTGGGGCCGACCTCCCGGCCCGCGAGGAAGGCGTCCATCCCCGCGCCGGAGCCCAGGTCGAGCACGACTTCCCCCGGCTGCGGGTCGGCGTGGGCGAGGGGATTGCCGCACCCGAGGCCGAGGTTCGCCCCTTCGGGCAACGCCGCGAGCTGCTCCGGCGTGTAGCCGATGTACTCGGCCACCTGGTCCACCGCGCTCCCCCCGCAGCAGCCGCCCGCGCCGCTGTCGCAGCCGCACCCCGCCTGGCTCCCCTGGGCGATCGCCCCGTACTTCTCACGGACCACGTTCCGGATGTCACCCGTCCCAGTCATGGCACTCCTCCGTTACCGGCCAAACTAGTCAAGACATTGATGTCTGTCAATATATAGTCGGCTCGGGCCGGGCGCGGTGTTCCCGCCGGGGCAATCGCCGATCGCCGACGGCTGCCGGCTGACCGCCCTGGCCCTCAGTAACTCGTCTCGTTCAGGACGGTCTTCCCCTTGAAGACGCGGTAGATGATCGCGGTGTACGCCACGACGAACGGCATCCCGATGAGGGCGATGACGAGCATCGTGGTGAGGGTGCGCGGCGTGGAGGAGGCGTTGTAGATCGTGAGGCTCCGGGCCAGGTCGGGCCGCGCCGGCACGAGGCGCGGGAAGAGCGCCACCGCCGCCAGGCCGATCTGGGCCGCGATCGCGACGCTCGAGGCGAGGAAGGCGCGGCCGAAGCGCCGGTCCTTGAGCGAGACCGGGAGGAAGAACTCCGCCGCCAGGAGCGCGGCCGCGCACAGCCACGTCAGCGGCGAGGGGCCCGCGCCCTGGAAGAGCCACGGCGCCACCCAGAACGTCGCGACCGACGCCACCACGAACATCAGCACGTACGCCACCCAGAGGCGTCCCGCCCACGCGGCCATCCGCTCCCGCAGCGCGCCCTCGGTCTTGAGGGTGAGGTACGTGGCGCCGTGCATCATGAACATCGCCAGGCTGAGGAGCCCGATCACCAGCGCGTACGGGTTCAGCAGGCCGAGGAGACTGACCTCGAGGTTCCCTTCGGCGTCGAACGGCAGGCCGCGCAGGATGTTCCCCACCGCCACGCCGAACACCACCGCCGGCACGAGGCTCCCGAGGCCGAACGCCCAGTCCCAGACACGGCGCCACGCGGGTGAGGCCACCTTGCCGCGGAACTCGAACGACACGGCGCGGAGGATCAGCGCCACCAGGACCAGCATCAGCGCGAGGTAGTAGCCGCTGAAGACGGTGGCGTACACCACCGGGAACGCCGCGAACAGTGCCCCTCCGGCGGTGAGGAGCCACACCTCGTTCCCGTCCCAGACGGGGCCGATGGCGTTGATGTGGATGCGCCGCTCCTCCTCGCTGCGGGCGAAGAGGTGCAGCACGCCCACACCGAGGTCGAAGCCGTCGAGGATGGCGTAGCCGGTGAGCAGCACGCCGATCAGCAGGAACCAGACGGTGTTGAGAGCCATCGGTCAGGCCTCCTGCGCGGGCGCGGGCTCGGGTCCGTGCTTCACCTCGCGCACCATCAGGAACAGCCACAGGGCGCCAAGGGCGAGGTACACGAGCGAGAAGAGGACGATCGTGGCGAGGATGTCCCCCGCCGGCACGCCGTGCGAGACGCCGTCCGATGTGCGGAGCAGCCCGTACACGATCCACGGCTGGCGCCCCACCTCCGCGGCCATCCACCCGAGTTCGCACGCCACCACGGGGAGGGGCAGCGACCAGACGAGGAGCGTGAGGTAGCGCCTTCGCTCCCACAGCTTCCCGCGCACCAGGAGGAGCATCCCCCAGCCCATCGCGGCCATGAAGTAGAGACCGAGGACCACCATGTTGTGGAAGGAGACGAACGTCAGCCAGAGCGGCGGGATGTTCTCGGGGGGGAACTCGTTGATCCCCTTCACCGGCGCGTTGACGTCGCCGAACGCCATCCAGCTCAGGAGGCCCGGGATCTCGACCGCGGCCTTGAGCTGCGGCGGCTTGGTGAAGGGGAGGGCGAAGAGCGCGACCGGCGCCCCCGTCTGGCTGGTGTAGAGCCCCTCGATGGCCGCGAACTTCTCCGGCTGGGTCCTCGCCACCTGCTGCGCGTGGAAGTGCCCGAACGGGAACACCTCGGCGAGCGAGGCCAGCAGCCCCACGGCAAGGGCCAGCGAGAGCGCCTTCCTCGCCAGCGCCTCCTCGCGGCCGTGCAGGAGCATCCACGCGGCCACCCCCGCCACGACGAACGCCCCGGTGATCACCGCGGCGTCCATGGTGTGGAAGTAGCGCGGCAGGGTCGAGGGGTTGAACACCGCGTCCCAGAAGTTCGCCAGCTCCGCGCGCCCGTTCCGGATCACGAAGCCGGCCGGCGTCTGCTGCCACGAGTTGGCGACGATGATCCAGAAGGCGGAGATGGTGGCGCCCACCGCGACCATCAGCGCCGAGAACCAGTGCGTGCCCTTCGAGACCCGGCCGCGGCCGAAGAGGTACAGCCCGAGGAAGCCGGACTCGAGGAAGAAGGCGAGGACCCCCTCCGCCGCGAGCGGCGCGCCGAAGATGTCGCCCACGTACTTGGAGTACTCGGCCCAGTTGGTGCCGAACTCGAACTCCATCACGACGCCTGTCGCGACACCCACCGCGAAGGTGAGGGCGAGCAGCTTCGCGAAGAACTTCCCCATCCGGACCCACGTCTCGTCGGCGCGGCGCCACCCCATCCATTCCATGGCCACGAGGAGCCACGCGAGCCCGATGGTGATCGGCGGGAAGATGAAGTGGAAGCCGATGGTGATGGCGAATTGGATGCGTGCGAGGAGGACTGCGTTCACGGGTCCTTCTCCTCCGGCGAGGTACGGTGTGGCGGGGCGGCCGGTCCCCCCCGGGGCCTAACATCGCCCGCGGCCATGCGGTGGTCAATCGCGACTCGCCGCCCGTTCCTTCACCGTGGAGCGCCTCAGGGAGTTCCTTCGCCGGGCCGGGCCCCGCCCGAGGCGCACGGAAATTGCAGTTTCACGTGCGTGCGTATACTTACCACCTCGCAGGACGCCGGTCCGGATTCGTGAGCGCCAAGGAGGCAGGAGTGCCAAGTCGAGCGAAGGCAAGTACTTCGAACACGAAGCTCCTCGCGTGGGTCGAGGAACTGGAGGCGCTCTGCACGCCCTCCGAGGTGCACTGGTGCGACGGGTCCGAGGAGGAGTACGACCGGCTGTGCGGCGAGCTGGTCGCCGCCGGCACCTTCGTGAAGCTGAACCCGGCGAAGCGGCCCAATTCGTACCTGGCCCGCTCGCATCCGAGCGACGTCGCCCGCGTGGAGGAGCGGACCTTCATCTGCGCCGCGACGAAGGACCAGGCGGGCCCGACGAACAACTGGGAAGATCCGGCGAAGATGCGTGCCACGCTCCGCGGCCTCTACGACGGCTGCATGCGCGGGCGCACGATGTACGTGATCCCCTTCTCGATGGGCCCGATCGGCTCGCCGATCGCGCACATCGGCGTGCAGGTCACCGACTCCGCGTACGTGACGGTGCACATGAAGATCATGACGCGGATGGGGCGGAAGGTGCTCGACGCGCTCGGGACCGACGGCGTCTTCATCCCGTGCATCCACTCGGTGGGCGCGCCCCTCGCGCCGGGGCAGCGGGACGTGCCGTGGCCGTGCGAGGGGGAGATCGCGCGGAAGTACATCGTGCACTTCCCCGACACGCGCGAGATCTGGTCGTACGGGTCGGGGTACGGCGGGAACGCGCTCCTCGGCAAGAAGTGCCTCGCGCTCCGCATCGCCTCCGTGATGGCGCGCGACGAGGGGTGGCTCGCCGAGCACATGCTCATCCTCGGGCTCCAGTCGCCCGACGGCGAGCGGACCTACGTCGCCGGCGCATTCCCGAGCGCCTGCGGCAAGACCAACCTCGCGATGATCGTGCCGCCCAAGGGCTTCGAGGGGTGGAAGGCCTCGACGGTCGGCGACGACATCGCGTGGATCAAGCCGGCCCCCGACGGGACGCTGCGGGCGATGAAGGCCAACTGCATCTTCACCAACGTCGCCCTGACCGACGACGGGGACGTGTGGTGGGAGGGGATGGGCCCCGCTCCGGCGCACGCCATCGACTGGAAGGGGCGGGAGTGGACCCCTGAGACGAACGAGAAGGCGGCCCACCCCAATTCGCGGTTCACGGCACCGATCCGGCAGTGCCCGTCGTACGATCCGGCGTGGGAGGATCCGGCGGGGGTGCCGATCAGCGCCTTCCTCTTCGGCGGCCGGCTCTCGACCACCTTCCCGCTGGTGTGCGAGGCGACCAGCTGGCAGCACGGCGTCTTCCTCGCCGCCACGATGGGCTCCGAGGCCACCGCCGCGGCCATCGGGCAGGCGGCGATCCGGCGCGACCCGTTCGCGATGCTCCCCTTCGTCGGCTACCACATGGCCGACTACTGGGCGCACTGGCTGGCGATGGGCCGGCGCCCCGGCCTCAAGCTCCCGCGCATCTTCCGGGTGAACTGGTTCCGCAAGGACGAGAGCGGCAGGTTCGCCTGGCCCGGCTACAGCCAGAACATGCGGGTCCTGAAGTGGGTCGTGGACCGCGTCCACGGGCGTGCGCAGGCGGTGGAGGGCCCCATCGGCCTGATGCCGCGCTACGACGACCTCACCTGGAACGGCCTGGCGTTCGACCGCGAGGCCTACCGCGGCATCACGGACATCCGGCGCGACAAGGCCGAGCGTGAGGTGGAGGGCGTCGCGACGTGGTTCGCGAAGTTCGGCGACCGCCTCCCCGCGGAGATGAAGGCCGAGGAGATGGCGCTGGCGCGGCGGGTTGCGGCCCAGCCGGAGGTGTGGAGCGTGAAGTAGCCATCGGCCGTCAGCCAGGACGACGAAGCGGCCCGGGACACCCGTCCCGGGCCGCTGTGCTTGGTCCGGACCCGCCCCGCCCCCTCGCGGAGGGCGAGCCATCCGACCGGTCCGTGCTACTTCGGTACGTCGCTCAGCGGGATGCCGAGCGCCTTCGCCACGCCTGCGCCGTAGGCGGGGTCGGCCTTCAGGCAGTTGCCGATGTGGCGGACCTTGACCTCCTGCGGCGCGTCCCCATCGCGCGGGCGGTGTTCTCGAAGAGCACCTGCTGCTGTCCTGCGCTCATCAGGCGGAAGAGCTTCCCGGGCTGCGAGCAGTAGTCCTCGTCCTGTCGGTGGTCCCAGTGGTCGCCCTCGGCGGCGCGTCTGGGCCCGGATCGCGGGACAGCCTGGGCCGAGTGCCTGCGCCTCCGGCAACGCAAAAGGCCCACCGCCGTGGTGGGCCTTGCGCATATGGCTCCGGAGGAGGGACTCGAACCCCCGACCCGCCGGTTAACAGCCGGCTGCTCTACCGACTGAGCTACT
>JBEKGT010000106.1:0-5243 GCA_050012655.1 Gemmatimonadales bacterium
GCGGACGTGAAGGCGACGCTCCTCCTGACGCTGTGCCTGGTCGTGATGGTGATCTTCCTCTTCCTGCGCAATGTCTCCGCAACGGTCATCCCCAGCCTCGCGCTGCCGATGTCCATCGTCGGCACCTTCAGCGTGATGTACCTGCTCGGCTACAGCCTCGACAACCTGTCGCTGATGGCCCTGACGCTGGCGGTGGGCTTCGTGGTGGACGACGCCATCGTGATGCTGGAGAACATCGTCCGCCACCTCGAGATGGGGAAATCCGCGCTCCAGGCGGCACTCGACGGCTCGAAGGAGATCGGCTTCACGATCCTCTCGATGACCCTCTCGCTGGTCGCCGTCTTCATCCCCGTGATCTTCATGGGCGGGATCGTCGGCCGGCTCTTCAACGAGTTCGCCGTCACGATCGCCGTGGCTATCCTCGTGTCGGGGGTCGTCTCGCTGACGCTGACACCGATGCTGGGCAGCCGTTTCCTCCGGTCCCAGCACGAGCAGCAGCACGGCCGGCTCTTCATGGCGTCGGAGCGGGTCTACACGCGGGTGCTCACGGCGTACGAGGAGAGCCTCGCGTGGGTGATGGAGCACCGCCGGAGCGCGCTCGCCTTCTCCCTCGTGATCCTCCTCGGCACGGTGGGGCTGTTCATCAGGGTCCCGAAGGGCTTCATCCCGACCGTGGACACGGGGATGATCTCGGGGACGACCGAGGCGGCGGAAGGCACCAGCTACGAATCCATGGTGCGCCACCAGCTGCAGGTCAACGCGATCCTGCGGAACGACTCCAACGTCGCCGACTTCATGTCGTCGCTCGGCGGCGGCAACCAGGGGCGCATCATGCTCCGGCTGAAGCCGCGCTCGGAGCGGAAGCTCGACGCGGACGGCGTGATCCGCGAGCTGTCGCCCAAGCTCGCGCGGGTGCCGGGGATGCAGGTCTTCCTCCAGAACCCCCCGGCGATCCGCGTCGGCGGGCGCTCCTCGAAGGCGATGTACCAGTTCACGCTCCAGAGCACCGACATCGACGCCCTGTACGACAATGCGCAGAAGCTCCAGGCGCAGCTGCGGGACGTCCCGCTCCTGCAGAACGTGACGAGCGACCTGCAGATCAAGAACCCGCAGCTCCACATCGAGATCGACCGCGACCGCGCCGCCGCGCTCGGGGTCAGCGTGGACGCGCTCGAGAACGCGCTCTACAACGCCTACGGCGACCGCCAGGTCTCCACGATCCTGACGCCGAACAACCAGTACTACGTGATCATGGGGATGCTGCCGCAGTACCAGCGGGACCCGAGCGCCCTGAACATGCTGTACGTCCACGCCACCAACGGGACGACCGCCGGGGCGCTGGTGCCGCTCGGGGCGATGACCCGCGTGACGACCACGGTGGGCCCTCTCTCGGTGAACCACTCCGGCCAGCTTCCCTCGGTCACCATCTCCTTCGACACGCGGGAGGGGGTCTCGCTGAGCCAGGCGGTGGCCGAGGTGCAGCGGGTCGCCGACCAGACCCTCCCCTCATCCATCACGACCAACTTCGCGGGCACGGCGCAGGCCTTCCAGTCGAGCCAGACCGGCCTGGTCTTCCTGCTGGTGCTCGCGGTGCTCGTCATCTACCTCGTGCTCGGCGTGCTGTACGAGAGCTTCATCCACCCCATCACCATCCTGTCCGGGCTCCCGTTCGCCGGCTTCGGTGCGCTCCTCACGCTGATGATCTTCCGCACCGACCTCAACGTGTACGCGTTCGTCGGCATCATCATGCTGATCGGCTTGGTGAAGAAGAACGCCATCATGATGATCGACTTCGCGCTCGACGCGGAGCGGAACGAGGGGAAGTCGCCGCGCGACGCCATCGTCCAGGCGTGCAGCATCCGCTTCCGGCCCATCATGATGACCACGATGTCGGCGCTGATGGCGACCTTCCCCATCGCGCTCGGCTGGGGCGCGGGCGCGGAGGCGCGCCGGCCCCTCGGCCTCGCGGTCGTCGGCGGGCTCGCATTCTCGCAGGTCATCACCCTCTACGTGACACCGGTGTTCTACACCTATCTCGACAGCGCCCAAACCCGGGTCCGCGGCGCGCTGCGGCGGATCGGGTTCCTCGCGGCGCCGGCGGCCCACGCGCCGCTCGCGCCTTCGGCGGTCCCCGGCGACTGAGCCCCGGACCGGGCCGCCCGTCGGCCCGCGAGGACGGCGACGGAAGCGCAACGGGCGGCTCGCGAGAGCCGCCCGTTCCGTCTGGGGTTGGAGCCGTACGGCGGTGAAGGGTGGGCGATCAGGCCGCGCGCCAGAAGCTCAGCAGCGCTCGGCCGTCCGGACACTCGCGGAGCTTCTCGAAGGCGCGCTCGCGGATCTGCCGGATGCGCTCACGGGTCACCCCCATCAGCGCCCCGATCTTCTCCAGCGTCATCGCCTCCGAGCCCTCCTCGAGGCCGTAGTACAGGTACAGGATCTTCCGCTCGCGCGGCGTGAGGTACTTGGTGAACACGCGCTCGATGAAGCCCCGCATCAGGTTGGCGTCGGTGGTCTCCTCGATCTCGCTCCCCTCGACCCCCGCGAACCGCTCGCCGAGGGTCGCGGCGTCCCGGTCCGTCCGGTCCACCGGCGCGTCGAGGGAGAGTTCGGCCGAGGTCATCCGGCGCGCCGAGCGGACGTTGTCCACCGAGTCGCCGAGGGCCCGGGCGATCTCCGAATCGGTCGGCTCGCGCCCCAGTTCCTGCGCGAGCACCGTCTCCGTGCGCGACATCTTGATGAGGTGCGCGTTCTGGTTCAGTGGGATCCGCACGCTGCGCGTCTGCTCCGCCAGCGCCTTCAGCACCGCCTGCCGCACCCACCACACCGCGTATGAGATGAACTTGACGCCCTGATCGGGATCGAACTTCCGCACCGCCTTGAGGAGCCCCTCGTTGCCGATCGCCACCAGCTCCGAGAGGTCCAGCCCGTGCCCCTGGTACTTCTTCACATAGGAGATCACGAACCGCAGGTTCGCCGTCACGAGCCGCTCCGCCGCCGCCGTGTCGCCCTTCTGTGCCAGCCGGGCCAGCCGCTTCTCCTCGGCGGGGTCGCTGATCAGCGGGAGCTTCTGGATGTCCTGAAGGTATTGGTCGAACGCGCCCGACGCGGACTGCCGGAAGAAGCCCTTCGCCTTGGCAACGCGAGTACGGAGCATCCGCATCCCCTTCGTGCTGGCGGGTCGACACGACTGGAACAGGACCGACCGAAATGGGCGCCCATTATGGGAGGTGGCGTAGCCGGTGTCAATGCAGAATTATTCTCCACATCACGAAGTTGTTTGAAATCAGCGGGTTGGGGATTCCGTCCACATTCGTTCATCGTAAAAATACGATGACAGCTGCCAATGTCATGCTAATATATTGCGATTTAAGGAGTTGCTGAGTCTGGCGAAATGCGGATGTCTACAAGATGTGTCGGTGATGTCGTCAACGGGCCGCGGCGATGGCCTGCAGGATCGCTTCCGCGCCGACCTCCACTGTCCATGCACCGTCGGCGCGCTGCGGCATCGCGCCGACGCGCTGCGGGAGGGCGAAGCGCACGGTGCCGGCGCGGACCTTCTTGTCGGCCTGCAGCGTGTCGAGGAGGTCGGCGGCCGTCAGATCGCCGGGGACGGTGACGGGGAGCGCGAAGGTCTCGAGGGCAGCGCGCACGGCGGCGGCCAGGCCGGGGGCGGCCACGCCGAGCGCCTCGGCCAGGTGGGACTCGACCACCATCCCGATGGCGACGGCCTCGCCGTGGGTGAGGGCGTAGCCGCTCCGCGCCTCGATGGCGTGCCCGATGGTGTGCCCGAAGTTGAGGACCTGGCGGCGTCCCGACTCGCGGGGGTCGGCGGAGACGACCTCTTCCTTGATGGCGGCGCTCCGCGTGACCACGCGCTCGAGCGCCGGGATGTCCCGCTCGCGGATCGCGGCGGCTTCGTCGAGCATCGCCCCGAGGTAGGCGGCGTCGGCGATCACCGCGTGCTTGACGGCCTCCGCCATCCCTGTCGCGATGTGGGCCTTCGGGAGGGTGGCGAGCGTCTCGACGTCGGCGAGGACGAAGCGTGGCAGGTGGAAGGCGCCGACGAGGTTCTTGCCGGCGGGGACGTCCACCCCCGTCTTGCCGCCGATGGCGGCGTCGAGCATCGCCAGGAGGGTGGTGGGCACCTGCACGAACGGGACACCGCGCAGGTAGGTGGCGGCCACGAACCCGGCGAGGTCCCCGGTGACCCCGCCCCCCAGCGCCACGATGGCTCCGTCGCGTCCGACGCGCGCCCGCAGAAGGGCGTCCGTCAGCTCGGCCCACGTGGCCCGCGTCTTGTTCCATTCGCCGCAAGGGAAGGTGAAGAGCTCTGCCCGCCTCCCGGCGCCGCGGATGTCCTCGATCACCCGCCGGCCGTACAACTCGGCGACCCGGCTGTCGCTGATGACGGCGTAGGCGTGCGCGGGGCACAGCTCGCCGAGGATGCGCGGCAGCTCCGCGAGGAGGCCGCGGCCTACCACGACACGTCGCCCTTGCCGGCGCGGTGGTTCGCGAGGCGGGCCAGGACGAAGAGCAGGTCGGAGAGGCGGTTCAGGTAGACGAGGACCTCGGGAGGGACCTCCTCCACGTGGCCGAGGCGCACCACCGCGCGCTCGGCCCTCCGGCTCACCGCCCGCGCGAGATGGAGGGCGGCGGCCTTGGGCGTCCCCGCGGGGAGGACGAACGCCGTGAGCGGCGGCAGCTCCGCCACCGCGTCGTCGATGGCGTGCTCGAGCGCCGCGATCCGTTCGGGGGCCACGGCCACCTTGGCGCGCTGCGGCGCCTTCAGCCTCTCGGGCTCGGGCGTCGCGAGGCGGCCGCCGATGGCGAAGAGGTCGCGCTGGATCGCGGCCAGGAGGTCGTCGGCGAGGTCGGTCGGCGCCGTGGTCCGGGCGACGCCGAGCGCCGCGTTGGCCTCGTCCACCTCGCCGTAGGCGTCCACGCGGATGTGGTCCTTGGCGACGCGGCTGCCGCCGAGCAGGGCGGTCTCGCCGCCGTCCCCGGTCTTCGTGTAGATCTTCACGCGGGCAAGGTACGGCCGGGGGCCGGAACGCGTCCAGGGCGCGGCAGGGCGCTACTCGAGGAGCCGGAGGAACCGGCGCCCGATGGCGTGGACGAGACCGCGGTAGGGCGGGAAGAGGAACCGCGCCAGCGAGGGCTCCCGCTGGCGGAGCACCGCCCGCTCGTGCGTGAAGGCCCGGAACCCGTGAACGCCGTGGTAGCTCCCGTGGCCGCTCGCCCCC
>JBEKGT010000106.1:5254-12131 GCA_050012655.1 Gemmatimonadales bacterium
TGACGGCGGTGCCCCCCGCGGTGGTGTTGGCGAGGATGTGCTCGACGGCCGACGCGCTCCGGCTGAAGACGTAGAGCGCCAGCGGCTTGCCGAGCGCGCGCATCCGCTCCAGCGCCGCGTCGAGGTCGGTGTAGGTGAGGACCGGCAGGATCGGCCCGAAGATCTCCTCTTCCATCACCGGCGAGTCGAACGTCACTCCCGAGAGGATCGTCGGCGCGACGTAGCGCCCGGTGACCTCCCGCTCGCCGCCTGCCTCGACCACGGCCCCGGCGGCCACCGAGCGATCGAGGACGTCCACCAACCGCGCGAAGTGGGCCTCGTCCACGATGCGGCAGTAATCACCGCTCGCCGCGCGCCCGGCGCCCTCCGGCCCGTAACGCTCGTCGAGGGCCCGCCTCGCCTCCCTGACGAACTCGGCGGCGCGCGACGCGTGGACGAGCGCGTAGTCGGGTGCGACGCACGTCTGGCCGGCGTTGAGGAACTTCCCCCACACCACCTGCTGCGCAGCGGAGCGCATGTTCGCCGTCTCGTCCACGATGGTCGGTGACTTCCCGCCGAGTTCGAGGGTGACGCTCGCGAGGTGCCGCGCCGCCGCCGCCATCACCGAGCGGCCGATGCGCGCCCCGCCGGTGAAGAAGACGTGGTCGAAGGGGAGCGCGAGGAGCGCCTCCGCGGCCTCGGCCCCGCCCTCGACCACGGCCACCTCGTCCTCGTCGAACACCACCCCGACGAACCGCGCGAGGAACGCGGAGGTCGCCGGGGTCTTCTCGGACGGCTTGAGGATCGCGCAGTTCCCGGCGGCGACGGCCGCCACGAGGGGCGCGACGATCAGGGAGAAGGCGTAGTTCCAGGGCGCCAGGATGAGCACCACGCCCCGCGGCTCGCTGCGCACCTCGCTCGTGGTGCCGGCGAGGAGGAGCGGTGTGGGCACCGGTCGCGACCGCATCCACGCCTCTAGGTGCCGTACCGCCACGGCAATCTCAGCGAGGACGGGGTGGATCTCGGTGATCTCCACCTCAGCGGCGGGCTTGCCGAAGTCGGCGGCGGCGGCGGCGGCGATGGCGCCCCGCTGGGCGGCGATGGCGGCGGCGAGCCGCTCGAGCTTCGCGGCGCGCTCCCGGGCGCCGGTGCGCGCGACGCGCCAGCGGTTCGCCTGTTGCGCGGCGAAGAGCCTCGCCGCCTCGGCGGCGACGCCGGGACCGGGAGGGTGCGCCACGCGATCGGCGGGCGGGACGATGGAGGCCATGGCTCTCCGGAGCGGGGAGGGGAACGGGCGGGCGGCACCATGGGGAGGTACCAGCCGGTCCGCGACGGCGAAAGGTAGGCGGAGGAAGGAGCCGGGAGGTAGAGCCCGCCGCCGGCGCCGAGGAGCGCGTGGAGACGGACGCGGTGCTCGCGCTCCTGGGATTCATCTCGCGCCTCGGCGCGGTGGCGTCGTGGGGGATTGCGATCGCGAAGGACGAGCTGCTGGTGAGTTCCTCGATGGAGACGAACCGGCAGGGCATCTACGCCGCCGGCGACATCGTCACGTACGCGGGCAAGCTGAAGCTCATCGCCACCGCGGTGGCCGAGGCGGCGGTCGCGGTGAACGGTGCGGTGAAGTACATCCACCCGGAGGCGAAGTTCGCGTCGGGGCACTCCTCGGCGATGGATCACCTCTTCGCCCAGTCCTGCCCGAACCTGTAGGAACCAGCGGCCGGCAGGCGCCGGCTCCCTGGACCGAACTCTCCGAGGGGCCTCGGACGCTGGCGCCCCGAACCGCAGTATCCCTCGCACCGCAAATTAGTTACAATCATGGTCGTGGTGTATGAAAGTGCGACGGTTCCGGACCGGCGCGGTGCGCAGGTGCGGCGCGTGATCCGCGCCGCCCGACGGCTCTTCGAGGCGACCCGAGGGGTGCCGGTGTGCGTGCTCGCCGGGGGAATCCTCGCCGCATCGGCGCTGTCCGCCCAGACGAGTGAGCGGACGGTCACCTCCGTGCACTTTCGCGGCAACTCAGCGCTCGACGACTACACTCTCCAGACCAGCATCAGCACCAGCGGCTCAACCGGTGCCCTCGGCCTGGGATTCTTCAAGCATCTCGGCTGGTACGCCCAGCGGCGCTACTTCGATGAACTGGAGTTCCGCCGCGACGTGCTGCGCCTGCAGTTCCTCTACCGCCAGCGCGGGTACTACGACACCCGGGTGGACACGGTGGTGGACCGCCGCGCGCGGTCCGTGGGCGTGACCTTCGTCATCGTCGAGGGGCCGCCGGTGGTGGTGGACTCGATCACGCTGCGTGGGACGGAAGCGGTGCTGGACCCGCGCGCCACCCTGCGCCGCCTCGCGTTCCGCGCCGGCCGTCCCTTCGACCGTCTCGCGTTCGACGCGGCGGCGGACACGATCGCCCTCCTGATGAAGAACCGCGGCTACCCGTTTGTCGAGGTGTATCGCGGCTTCGAAGTGGACCGCACCGCGCGCCGGGCCGAGCTGCAGCTCGAAGTGGCGCCGGGACCGCACGCGCGGATCGGCGACATCCGCATCGAGGGTCCGAGCAACGTGAGCCCGCGGACCGTCTCGCGGTCGCTGGCGGTGCACGACGGCGACGCCTTCAGCCAGGACGCCCTCTACGAGTCGCAGCGGAGCCTCTACCAGACCGAGCTGTTCCGCTACGCCAGCGTGGACCTGGCCCCCGACTCCACGGTGGGCGGTGCGGACTCCCTGGTGCGGGTGCTGGTGCAGGTGAGCGAGGGGGCGCGCAACCGCTACCGGCTCGGCGCCGGCTACGGCACGATCGACTGCTTCCGCACGCAGGGGAGCTGGACGGCCGTCGGCTTCCTCGGCGGCACCCGGCGCCTCGACGTCGCCGCGAAAGTCTCCAAGCTCGGTGTTGGGGCCCCGACGGACCTCGGCTTCCGGAACACGGTCTGTCCGGCGCTCTTCGACGACCCTTTCTCGGAGCACGTGAACTACCTCGGCTCCGTGTCGTTCACGCAGCCGTCGCTCTTCGCCCGGCGCAACGCGCTCACCGTATCGGCCTTCGCGGAGCGGCGATCGGAGTTCAAGGCGTACGAGCGGCAGGGGCTGGGCGGCTCGGTGGCGATGTCGTTCGGCGTCGGCCGCGACATCCCCCTGACGGTAGCGTACCGCCTGAGCTACGGCCGCACCATCGCCGATCCCGCGACCTTCTGCACCTTCTTCGACCGGTGCGAGCAGAGCACCGTGGCGCTGCTCTCGGAGCGACGGCGGGAGGCCGCGCTCGTGCTCTCGGTCGTGCGGAACCGCGCCAACTCGCCGATCGATCCGACGAGCGGGAACATCTACTCCGTCGAGCTCACGCACGCCTCGCCGGCGATCGGTTCCGACGCGCTGATCGTGTTCAACAAGGCGGTCGCCGAGGCCGCGTGGTACATGGGGGTCTTCGGCGTGCGGGGCTGGGTGCTCGCGCTGCGGCTCCGCGCCGGCGTCATCCGTCCCGGCCTCGCCTTCGTGGCCGACTCCGCGATCCGCTTCGTACCGCCGGAAGAGCGGTTCTATGCCGGCGGGCCCTCGACGGTGCGCGGCTTCGGCCGCAACGAACTCGGCCCGGTGGTCTACGTCGCCGACAGCCTGCATGTGGACGCCGTCACCGGCGACACCACTCCGGTCGGGCTGCGGACCTCGCCCGTGGGGAGCTACGGCATCGCGCTGGCGAATGCGGAGCTGCGCTTCCCCTCGCCGCTGTGGACGAGCCGCCTGCGGCTGGCGGTGTTCGTGGACGTGGGGCGTCTCTGGGACCAGACGGACGCCGGCCTCGTCTCGGCGGGGTTCCGGGTGACGCCGGGGGTCGGGGTACGGGTCCTGACGCCGCTCGGCCCGCTGCGGTTGGACGTCGCGTACAACGACTACCCGCGCCTCGCCGGGCCGCTGTACGTCACCGTGCCGGCGTCGGGCTCGCAGCTCGGGCGGCTCGACCTCGTGACCGCGCACTACCCCGGCCCGGCGCGGCGTGAGTCGTTGCTCGGGAGGCTCCAGGTGCACTTCAGCGTCGGGGAGCCCTTCTGATGCGGCGCTCCCTGCGGGCGCTGCTCGGCACGCTGGGTGTGCTCGTGGTGCTCGTGGCGGGCGCCGCGGCTGCCCTCGCGTTCACGGGCCCGGGCCAGCGCCTGCTGTACGGCGTCGCGCTGCGCGCGCTCGGCAAGGCGGTGGACGGCACGGCGCACCTCGGCTCGGTCCGCCTCGTGTCGTGGCACAGCCTGGAGGTGCAGGACCTCGCGCTCGATGACCGGGCGGGGCGGCGCGTGGTCGCGGCCGCGCGGGTGCGGGCCACGGTGGGGCTCCTGGCCCTCCTGCGCGGCCGTTTCCTCATCCGCGACGTGTGGATCTCGCGGCCCGTCGTCACCCTGGCGCAGGACTCGACGGGGCGGTGGAACGTCGAGCGCCTCTTCCGGACCGCGGCGCCGGCGGCGGCGACCCCGCGGCCGCGGCCGCGCGTGGACATCCGGGACGCGCGGATCACCGACGGGACGGTGAGCGTCCGTCCCTACCGGGCCGCCCGGCCCCTCCGCTTCGAAGGGCTCGACCTCGATCTGCGGCGGCTCCGGGCCTCCGACCCCGATTCGTCCGCGGTGGTCGCGGAGGTGCGGAACGTCGCCGTGCGCTCGAGGGAGCCGGCGGTCCGCGTGAAGCGCGGCTTCGGGCACGTGGTGGTGGACGCGGATAGCGTTTCGGCGCGGTTCGACGCGCTCGAGCTTGCGGGCAGCGTGCTCAACGTCCGCGGGGTGGTGCACACCCGCGGGCCGCAAACGGCGTTCGACGTGACGGCCACCGCCGCGCGGTTCCGGTTCGAGGACATCGCGTGGATCGCGCCGCAGATCCCCCGCAGCGGAGGAGGGTCGCTGGTGCTGCGTGTGAGCCGTGGTGCGGACGGGGCCGGGGCCTGGGAGTTCCGCGGCGCCGACGTGTGGAGCGGGAACAGCCGGGTCCGCGGCTGGCTGCGGTTCACGACGGGGGGGCCGCGCGGCGGGCGCATCGAGGCGATGGACCTCACGGCGGCGCCGCTCGACCTCGCGCTCCTCGAGCCGCTGCTGCACGCCCTGCCGCTGCGGGGCGAGGTGCGCGGCCAGGTGCGCGGGTCGGGGCCGATGGCGGCGCTGGACGTCGTCGCCGACCTGGCCTTCACGGACGCGGCGGTCCCGGGCCGCCCCGTGAGCACGGTGGCCGGCCGCGGGCGCCTCGGGCTGGGCGGCGCCGTCGCGGTGACCTTCCACCGGTTCACCCTCGCGCCGGCGAACCTGAGCCTCGCCACCATCGCGGGCGTCGCGCCGGCGGTGAACCTGCACGGTCGCGTGCGCGCCACGGGGACCCTCGACGGCCCATGGACCGACGCCACCTTCGATGGCGCCTTCACCCACAGCGACGGCGAAGGCTCCACGTCCTCGGCGCGCGGCCGCGTGCGGCTCACGCTCGCGGACACGGTGCGGCTGGACGCGGACCTCACGATGGACTCGCTGTCGTTCGACGACCTGGCGCGCACCTACACCGGGCTCCCCCTCCACGGATCCGTCGCGGGCCACGTGCGCGTGGTGGGTCCGGTGACGGCGCTCGCGGTGGACGGGGACCTCGGGGGACCCGCCGGGCACATCGTCGTCGGGGGCACGGTGGGGGCGCAGGACTCGGCGGCGGTGGTGCGCGTGAGCGGCCGGATCGAGGGGGTGGACCTCTCAGCGCATTTCGGATGGGCGCCGCCCACGGTCCTCGCGGGCTCCTTCGCGACCGACGTGCGCGTGCCGACGGGCGAGGTCGCGGCTCCAGCGGTCGGGACCGTGCGTGCGACCCTCGACAGCTCGCGGGTCGCCGGCGTGACCGTGACGCGCGCGGGCCTTGCGCTGACGCTCGGCGCCGCCGCCATCCGTCTCGATACCATCTTCGCGGAGCACCCGGGCGGGCGGCTCGACGGCGCCGGCACCGTGGGCCGTCCCGGGGCCCCGCAGGGGGAGATCCACGTAGTGGCGCGGGCCGACACGCTGGCCGCGTTCGGACCGGTGGTGCGCTGGCTCCGGGCGCGCTCCGGCGACACCACCTCCGCCCCGGTGGACCTCGACGGCACGGGCCTGCTCGACGTCCGGCTCGTCGGGACCACCGCCGCGTGGGAGGCGCAGGGGGTCCTGGACCTGACCCGGTTCGCGTTCGGTACGTACGGTGCCAGCGCGCTCCACGCCGAAGGCGCTTACGCCTCCGATGGCGGGACGGCCCGGGTGCGTGTGATGGCGCGCGCGGACTCGCTCGCGCTGGCGGGACTGCGGTTCGGCAACGTCCGCGTGACGGCGGCGGGGCCCCTCGACTCGATCTCCGCCCGTGTGGCGGCGTCGCTGCCGAGCAACGCGGCCGTTTGGGCGTCGGGGGTGGTGGGGGGCGGTCCGGCCGGCACGCGCGTGGCGCTCGACTCCGCGGTCCTGAGCCTTCCCTCCGCGGCATGGACGCTGGCGGGGGCCGCGCGGGTGCTGGTCACGGCCGACTCCATCGTGGTGGACTCCCTCGACCTGCGCTCCTCGGCGGGCGGGCGCCTGCGTGCCGAAGGCAGCGTGCCGGTCGCCGGCACGGGCGCGTTCCACGTGGAGGCGGATAGCGTCCCGCTCACCGACCTGTTCGCGCTGGCGCAGCGGGACACGACCGGGGTGGGCGGCCTGCTCTCGGTCTCGGCGCAACTGAGCGGCTCGGCGTCGGCCCCGATGATCGAGGCCTCCCTCACCCTCGCCGACGGGCGATTCGGCGACTTCCGGACTCCGCTGGTGGACGCGCTCCTCCGGTACGGCGACCACCTGCTGACGTTCAAGGGCAGCCTGTGGCGCGACACCGTGAAGGTGCTGGGGGCCCAGGGCTCCCTGCCCCTCGACCTCTCGCTGGCGCCGGTGGAGCG
>JBEKGT010000107.1:0-6872 GCA_050012655.1 Gemmatimonadales bacterium
AAGCGGACCTCGACACGCTCCTCGTGCAGAACGGCCGCGCCCTCGAGTGGATGGAGTGGTACTTCGGCGTCGCCTATCCGTTCGAGAAGTTCGAGTTCCTCCTCGCGCCGGCCTTCCCGTTCGGCGGGATGGAGCACCCCGGCGCCATCTTCTACAACGAGGACCGCTTCATCTTCCGCGAGCGGCCCACTCTCCCGCGGCGCCTCGGGCGCTTCTCCACCGTGCTGCACGAGGTCGCCCACCAGTGGTTCGTCGACCTGGTCACGATGCGGTGGTTCGACGACCTGTGGCTCAAGGAGGGGTTCGCCACCTACATGGCCGCCAAGGCGCTGGATGATCTCGACTCCGCGAGCGGCGCCTGGAAGACCTTCTACCTCGGCAACAAGCCCGCCGCGTACGGGGTGGACGAGACCGCAGGCACCACGTCCCTCTGGCAGGAGCTGGCCAACCTCGACAAGGCGAAGAGCAACTACGGCGCCATCGTCTACAACAAGGCGCCGTCGGTGCTGAAGCAGCTCAACTACCTCGTGGGCGAGGCCGCGTTCCGCACCGGCATCCACGCGCTCCTCCGCGAACACTCGTTCGGGAACTTCACCTGGCAGGACCTCCTTGCCGCGGTCGGCGACGCAGCGCACCGCGACCTCACCGGATTCGGCAGGAACTTCGTCCTCCGGCCGGGGATGCCGGAGGTGGAGCAGCGGCTCACCGTCGCGAATGGGCGCATCGCACGGCTCCAGCTGGTGCAGCGTCCGGCGCAGGCCTTGAGCGGGCCGGGCCCGTGGCCGATGCGCACTCAGGTCCTCCTTGCCTACGCCGGCCAGCCGCCGGTGGTCCTCCCCGTAGAGCTGAGCGGCCTTACCACCGAGGTGGACTCTGCCCGCGGGCGGCCGGCGCCGGACTTCGTCTTCGCCAACGCGGGGGACTATGGGTACTTCCGCACCCTCCTCGACGAGCGAAGCCTGCGCGCGCTGGAGGGGGGCGCCCTCGGCCGGACTGAAGACTCGTTCCTCCGAGCCATGCTCTGGGGGGCCGTCTGGGACCAGGTGCGCGCCGCACGGATGGCGCCCGAGCGATTCGCCCGCCTGGCGCTGCGCGAGCTGCCCGGGGAGCGGGACGAACAGGTCCTCCCCGGGCTCCTCGGCCGCCTCAGCCGCGCGCTCACCGCGTACTTGAGCCCGGCGGCGCGCGAGGGGCTCCGCCCGGCGGTGGAGGGCGCCCTGTGGGCGGGCGCGTCCGACACCTCGCTCCCCTACGGCCTGCGCAGGGCCTACCTCGACGCCTTCATCGGGGCCGCCGCGACTCCGGAGGGCATCACAAAGCTGACGTCGCTCCTGACGGCCGACTCCGCCGCCGGCGAGCCGGTGGGGGACCCCACGCGCTGGGACGTGGTGACGCGCCTGCGTGTCCTCGGCACCCCGGACGCGGAGCGCCTCGCCGCCGCGCAGATGGTCCGCGACACCACGCCGGACGGGCGCCGCCGCGCCTTCACCTCCGGCGCCGCGCGCCGAGGCCCGGATGTCAAACACGAGTGTTTTGCTCGATATTTCGCCGACTCGACCTTGAACGAGGACTGGGCCACCGGCTCGCTCGGAGGATTCAACGCGCTCGAGCACCAGGACCTCACCCTCCCATACCTGCGGGCGGCGCTCGACTCGCTCCCGTTCATCCAGGCGCACCGGCGGATCTTCTTCCTCGGCTCGTGGCTCGGGGCCTTCCTAGGGGGACAGACGAGCGAAGCGGCGCTGGAGGTCGTGCGGCGGTACCTGGCGGAGCATCCCGACCTGCCGAGGGACCTGAGGCAGAAGGTGCTCCAGAGCACCGACGAGCTGGAGCGGACGGTGCAGATACGGAGGAGGTGGGGAACGACGAGGTGAGGGAGTGAGAGGTCAAGGGTGAGAGGTGACGGGAGACGGGCGGGGCGTGGCCGGGAGAATGGAAGGAGGCGATGGCCGTGGCTGACGAGCAGTGGGCGGAGATCGTGCGGCTGTGCATCCAGCGCCTCCGGCGCGGGAGCTGGTACCGTGTCCTCGACGCGACGGTGGGGGACACGGTGACGCTCGACGTGGGCGGCACGCCGTTCGTGGTGGACCGCTCCTGCGTGGCGCTCGCGGCGAGCCGCCCCTCGGCATGGAGCGTGGTGCGCGACGACCCGCCGAACGAAGTCCTCGGCCCGGTCTACGGGGTCTGCCCCGCGTGCTTCGAGCGGGCGCCCCTCACGGGAGCCGAGTCGGAGAAGGAGTGCCCCGCGTGCCGGGGCACGTTCGCGGTGAACTGGGCGGGGGCGGTGTAGTGACGCGGTCGCGGCCGCTGCGGCTCGTGGCGGTTCAGAACATGGCGGGGGAGGGGTTCCCCCGCTTCGAGAGGCACCTTGCACAGGACGGCCGCGCGCTGCGCGTGGTCCACGCGTATAGCGGCGAGCGGCTCCCGCGGCCGGAGGAGTGCGATGCCGTGCTCGTGGGCGGCTCGCCTCTCGCGGCATACGACTGGCAGGACCACGCCTTCCTCCGCGACGAGGCGGCTTTCCTCTCCCACGCTCTCGCCTCCGGCGTCCCGACGCTCGGCATCTGCTTCGGCGCGCAGTTCCTCGCGCACCTCTTCGGTGGCCGCGCCTTCCGCGCCGAGCGCCGGGAGATCGGCGCGCACACCGTGTGGCTCACCGAAGCGGGCCGCAGCGACCCGCTCCTGGCCGGCTTCCCGCCTAGCTTCCCGGTCGTGGAGTGGCACGGCGACACCTTCGACCTCCCGCCGGGCGCGGAGCTTCTCGCCCGCGGCGAGGGGATCCGCAATCAGTTCTTCCGCATCGGCCACGTGGTCGGCGTGCAGTTCCATCCCGAGGTGACGGACGTGGGCGTGACGCGATGGGCCGAGGCCAATCCCGCCGACCTCGCCGCAGCTGGCACCTCGAAAGTGAAGGTGCTCGCGGAATGTCGAGCGATCGAGTCCGATATGCAGCGCGTCGCCGCGCGACTGCTCGACAACTTCCTCGCTTGCCTCGTGCGCGAGCGGGCCTGATTCCCTCACCGCGGGGTACCCTAGTAGGTTCCTATCCCATGAGACCCATGCGCACTTCGCGAAATGCTCTCCTCGTGGCTCTCCTTCCGGCGGCGCTCGTCGCCCTGGTGGCGGGCTGTGCCAACAGCCCCGAGGGCCCTGCCCAGTGGGCGTCCGATCTGAGTGCCGCTCAGGCGCGGTGGCAGGCGGGGGCGGTGCAGAACTACACTTACGAGATCCTGCGTAACTGCAATTGCGTCGTGAACCAGATCCGGCCGGTGCGGATCACGGTCCGGAACGGCGTGCTGAACCGCATCGTCTACAGCGACAGCACCGGGGGCTACGCCGACACGACGCTCTGGCGCCAGTTCCTGACGATGGATCGCTACTTCTCGCTGATCCACGACATGGTCGAAAGCGGACCGGCGCACTTCTCGGCGACGTACACTCCGAGCCTCGGCTTCCCCTCGTACGTCTCCATCGACCCCAACGGGAACATCCTGGACGACGAGATCAACATCACGACCCTCTCCTTCACGATCGACACTCCCTAAGCGGCAACTCGCACCACGGCGGCTGAGCGCCGAGGGAGGCCCATGCTCGTCGCGCTGACCCGTGAGGTGAGTCCGGCGATCGGGCGGTGCGAACTCACGCATCTCCCGCGGGTGCCCATCGACGCGGCGGTCGCGGCGGTGCAGCACCGCGCCTACCGGTCGGCGCTCGCGGACCTCGGGTGCGAGGTGGTGGTGCTCCCCGCGGAGGCAGGATTCCCCGACTCCGTATTCATCGAGGATACAGCGGTCGTGGTGGACGAGGTCGCGGTGGTCCTGCGACCCGGCGCCGCGTCGCGGCAGGGGGAGACGCCGGCGGTCGCCACGGCGCTGGCCGAGTACCGGGAGATCGCGATGATCGGGGCGCCGGGATCGGTGGACGGAGGCGACGTGCTGCGGATCGGCCGGACGCTTTACGTGGGGTGTGCCGAAGCGGGACGCAGCAACGCAACCGGGATCGCGCAACTCGAGGCGGCGCTCGCGCCGTTCGACTACCGGGTGCAGGCGGTCCCGGTGCGCGGGTGCCTGCACCTCAAGTCGGCGGTCACGCAGGTGGCCACGGCGACGCTGCTCATCAACCGGGAGTGGGTGGACGCCGGCGCGTTCGCGCATGTGGCATACGTGGACGTGCACCCCGGCGAGCCCCGCGCGGCGAACGCGCTCCTCGTGGGCGGCGCGGTGATCTACCCGGCGTCGCACCCCCGCACAGCGGAGCGCCTCGCGAAGCGGGGCATCGTCGTGCGGACGGTGGATGTCTCGGAGCTGGAGAAGGCCGAGGGGGCCGTCACCTGCTGCAGCGTCATCTTCGAAGCGTGAGCGGGCCCGCCCGCTGGTTCCGTCCCGCCAGCGTCGGAGGCGAGAATCGTTCACGGCGCGGCCGCGCGGTGTTCCGGCACGAAAGGCCAGCCTTCTGCGCTGCGGCGGCGAACCTGTGAGGTAGAGATGCGAGCCCGTCCCCTGCTGGCCTCCGCCGTCATCGCCGTCTTCGCGGCCGCACCGCTGAGTGCCCAGGTGCGTCCGCGACCGGCAGCACCGCCTCGCGCGGCCGCGCCGTCCACGCCGCAGCCGCTCCTCGTTCTCCCCGGGTACTTCGCCGCGGTGTCGGGCGCGACGATGGCGTACCACTCACCGCACCCCGACGCCCAGAGCGCGCTCCTCGCGAGGGCGATGCGCGAGGTCCAGAGCGTCGTGTGGATCACCGACACCGTGCCGGCGGGCAGCGCGGCGGACACGGTCTCGTTCGTGTGGATCATGGGACTCTCAGGGAGCAAAGGGGTCCAGCGGTTCGACCTGAGTGTGGAAGGCACGCCCTGCTTCTCCTTCCGCACCGCGTCGGACTCGACCAGCCGCGGCTTCGTCCTTGCGGGACCCAACGGCGCGTCGTTCGCGTTCCGGGTCACGATGGTGGACCGCTACGGCGACCTCTTCGGCTATGCGACACTGCGCCTGGCCCGTGCCGACGTCACTCCCGGCCGTCCGCTCGCGCTCGAAGTGCGCGGTGAGGACGCCGGAAGCCGCGCCTGGTACATGACCTTCCAGCACCGCTTCTCGGCGCACCCCCGGATCGCGCAGAACCCGGTCCTGCTGCGGGGGAGCGCGGGGCCCGAGGCCGAGCTGCACGTCCTGGTGGACGATCTCGAGGGGGGTGGCACCGCCAGCGTAGAGCTTCCCGGCCGGCCGCCGGTGCGGACAGCGGTGGTCTTCGGCGGGAACGTGGTGACCCTGCCGGCCGGGCCGGTGGACAGCGCGCGGGACCAGCGCGTCGTAGTCCGCGTCCGGGACCGCGTGGCGCTGGACACCGTCGTGCGGCTCCTCCCCGTGGCCCAGCGCGACGTCTACGTCCTCCCTTACTCGCACAACGACATCGGGTACTCCGACCTGCAGGTGAACGTCGAGCGCCTGCAGTGGCGGAACATCGAGGAGGCGCTCGATCTCATCGACCGGACGCGCGACTACCCCGCCGATGCGCGCTACAAGTGGAACGTCGAGATCCTCTGGCCGGTGGAGTCGTGGCTGCGGCAGGCGGCCCCGGCGCAGCGCGCGCGGTTCGCCGCCGCCGTGCGCGCGGGCTCGATCGGGCTGAACGCCTTCCTCGGCGGGGTGCAGAGCGGCCTCGCCACCGCTCCGGAGATGACACACTTCTTCGACTTCGCGCGCCTGCTCCGGGGCCGCGACAGCCTCCCGATCCGCACCGCGCTCATCTCCGACATCCCGGGCCAGTCGTGGGGCGTGGTGACCGCGCTGCACGAGAGCGACGTGCGTTGGTTCGCCCTCGCGCCGAACAACGGCGACCGCATCGGCTACACCATCGAGACGTGGGGGGACCGCCCCTTCTGGTGGACTTCGCAGTCGGGGCGGGACAGCGTGCTGATGTGGGTGGCGGGCGCGAGCTATTCCCTCTTCCACGACGGGTCGATGCGGCAGGGAGGCGAGGCGAAGCTCTACGCGACGATGCGCCGGCTGGACGCGGCGCACTCGCCGTATCGCCAGGTCCAGCTCCCGTACACGGTGAACGGCGACAACGGCCCGAACGACCCCGGGCTCTCCGATTTCGTGCGGGACTGGGACGCGCGGTACGTCTCGCCGCACCTCATCGTCGCGACCCACGCGCGGATGTTCGGGGACCTCGAGGCGCAGTACGGGAGCGCGCTCCCCTCGGCCGCCGGCGACTTCACGACCTACTGGGACGACGGCGCCGCCTCGACGGCCGCAGAGGTCACCCTGGCGCGGCGCGCCTCCGACCGGCTCGTGCAGGCCGAGGCGCTCTGGGCGATCAGGGACCGCGCGAGCTTCCCGGCGAACGACTTCACGGACGCGTGGCGCGAGGTGGTGCTATGGGACGAGCACACGTGGGGCGCGGCGGGGAGCGTGGAGACTCCCGATGCGCCGGACGTGCTCACCCAATGGGCCTACAAGCGCGCCTTCGCGCTGCGCGCCGACACCCTCTCCCGCTGGCTCCTGGCGCGGTCGCTCGAGCTGCCGCTCGACGGGGCGCGGGGAGCGCGGGACAGCGCGGTGGTCCCCGACGCCTTCGATGTCGCCAATACGGCGTCGTGGGCGCGGACCGAGGTCGTCTACGTGCCCGTGGAGCTGAGCCGCGCCGGCGACCGGGTGCTCGGCCCCGACGGCCGGCCTGTGCCCTCGCAGCGGCTCTCGCACGGTCAGCTCGCGGTGCTGGTGCGTGACCTTCCGCCCCTCTCCCAGCGGCGTTACATGGTGCGGCGGGGGAGCGCGTGGGCGGGAGATGGTCCCGCGGCGACCGCGAGCGGCGCGGTCGTGGAGAATGACCGCCTGCGGGTGGCCGTGGACACCCTGACGGGCGCACTCGCC
>JBEKGT010000108.1:0-6850 GCA_050012655.1 Gemmatimonadales bacterium
CATGATGAAGCTGTCGCACCTGGTGGACGACAAGATCCACGCCCGGTCCATCGGCCCGTACTCGCTGGTCACGCAGCAGCCGCTCGCCGGCAAGGCGCAGTTCGGCGGCCAGCGGTTCGGCGAGATGGAGGTGTGGGCGCTCGAGGCGTACGGCGCGGCGCACACGCTCCAGGAGATCCTGACGGTCAAGTCGGACGACGTGAACGGCCGGAGCCGGGTGTACGAGGCGATCGTGAAGGGGCAGAACCTGCCCGAGCCCGGCATCCCCGAGTCGTTCAACGTCCTGGTAAAGGAACTGCAGGCGCTCGGCATCCGGGTGCATCTCGGCACCACCGAAGACGCTGAGGAGTAGGCGATGATCGATTTCCGCGGCCCCCGCGAACGGTCGGGCTCGAACTTCGACTTCATCCAGGTCCGGATCGCCTCCCCGGAGGAGATCCGCGGCCCAAAGGACCCCAAGGAGCGCGAGCGCCTGGAGATGCAGGGCCAGCGCGCCTGGTGGTCCTGGGGGGAGGTCACGAAGCCCGAGACCATCAACTACCGCTCCTTCAAGCCGGAGCGGGACGGGCTCTTCTGCGAGCGCATCTTCGGCCCGGTGAAGGACTGGGAGTGCCACTGCGGGAAGTACAAGCGGATCCGCTCCCGCGGCGTGATCTGCGACCGCTGCGGCGTCGAGGTGACGCTCTCCAAGGTGCGGCGCGAGCGGATGGGGCACATCGAGCTCGCCGTGCCGGTGGCGCACATCTGGTTCTTCAAGACGCTGCCCAGCCCGATGGGGAACCTGCTCGACGTCACGCTGCGCGACCTCGAGCGGATCATCTACTACACGAACTACGTGGTGATCGAGCCCGGCCAGCAGGACGTCCAGGCGAACCAGCTGCTGGACGAGGACGAGTACCTCCAGCTCCGCGCGAAGGCGCGCGAGGCGGGGGACGCGGCGTTCAAGGCGGACATCGGGGCGCCGGCGGTGCGCACGCTCCTCGAGAAGCTGAACGTGGACACCCTCTCCGAGCGGCTCCGCGGCGAGGTGGCGGGGGAGACGAGCCAGCACCGCAAGAAGCAGCTCCTCAAGCGGCTCAAGGTGGTGGACGCCTTCCGCAACTCGGGCGAGGACAGCGACGTCCGCAACAACCCGGCGTGGATGATCCTCGACGTCGTGCCGGTCATCCCGCCCGACCTGCGCCCCCTGGTGCCGCTCGACGGCGGCCGGTTCGCGACCAGCGACCTGAACGACCTGTACCGCCGCGTAATCAACCGCAACAACCGGCTGCAGAAGCTGATCCAGCACCGCGCGCCGGAGGTCATCCTCCGGAACGAGAAGCGGATGCTGCAGGAGGCGGTGGACGCCCTCTTCGACAACGGCCGCCGCAGCAAGGCGATCCGGGGCCGGGGGAAGCGGCCGCTGAAGTCGCTCTCCGACATGCTGAAGGGGAAGCAGGGCCGGTTCCGCCAGAACTTGCTCGGCAAGCGCGTGGACTATTCCGGGCGTTCGGTCATCGTGGTGGGCCCGGAGCTGCGGCTCCACCAGTGCGGCCTCCCCAAGGCGATGGCCGTCGAGCTCTTCAAGCCCTTCATCATCCACAAGCTGGTGGAGAAGGGCATCGCCGAGACGGTCAAGCGCGCGAAGAAGATCGTGGAGCGCGAAAGCCCCGAGGTGTACGAGATCCTGGAGGAGATCATCCAGGACCACCCGGTGATGCTGAACCGCGCGCCCACGCTGCACCGCCTCGGTATCCAGGCGTTCGAGCCGGTGCTGGTCGAGGGCAAGGCCATCCGCATCCACCCGCTGGTCTGCGCGGCGTTCAACGCCGACTTCGACGGCGACCAGATGGCGGTGCACGTGCCGCTGTCGTTCGAGGCGCAGCTCGAGTGCCGCCTGCTGATGATCTCGAGCAACAACATCCTGAAGCCGTCCGACGGCCGCCCGGTGGCGGAGCCGAGCCAGGACATGGTGCTCGGCTGCTACTTCCTCACCAAGCAGTCGGCGGACTTCGCGGAGAAGGTCAAGACGGCGCCGGCCTTCGGCGACTTGGCGGAGGTCGAGACGGCGCTGCTGCACAAGCGCGTCACCTTCCACACGCCGATCCGTTTCTGGTTCGTCCCGCAGGAGGGGGCGCCGGAGTGGGTCGGCACGACGGTCGGCCGCGTGCTCTTCAACGCGATCCTGCCGCCGGAGCTGCGCTTCCGCAACGAGGTGATGAAGAAGCGCGCCCTCTCCGACCTCGTGTTCCGGTCGTACCGGGAGTGCGGGCTGGCGCGCACCGTGGAGTTCCTCGACCGCCTCAAGAGCGCTGGGTTCGGGTTCGCGACGCTGGGCGGCATCTCCATCGGCATCGAGGACCTGCACATCCCCGCCGCAAAGGCCAAGCTGCTCGGGGACGCCGAGGAGCGGGTGAACCGCTTCCAGAAGGCGTACCAGACGGGCTCGATCACCAACGGCGAGCGGTACAACCGCGTGATCGACGCCTGGACGCACGCCAACAACGACATCGCCGACGAGATGGTCAAAGCGATGGGGCAAGCGAAGGGCGGGTTCAACCCGGTCTTCATGATGTTCGACTCCGGCTCGCGCGGGTCGCGCGACCAGATCCGGCAGCTGGCGGGGATGCGCGGCCTGATGGCGAAGCCGCAGAAGAAGCTGACGGGCGGCATCGGCGAGATCATCGAGAGCCCGATCCGCTCGAACTTCCGCGAGGGCCTCAGCGTGCTCGAGTACTTCATCTCGACGCACGGCGCGCGGAAGGGCCTCGCCGACACCGCCCTCAAGACGGCCGACGCGGGCTACCTTACGCGGCGCCTCGTGGACGTGGCGCAGGACGTCACGATCACCGAGGAGGATTGCGGCACGGTGCTCGGCCTGGAGATGGCCGCGTTGAAGGAAGGGGAGGACATCGTCGAGCCGCTGGCGGAGCGCATCGTCGGCTGCGTGGCGGCGGACGACATCTTCGACCCGGCGGAGCTGGACGAGCACGGCGACCCGAAGGTGCTGGTGGCCGCGGGCCAGCTCGTGACCGAGGAGATCGCCCAGGCGCTCGAGGACGCGGGCATCGAGGCGGTGCGCATCCGCTCCGTGCTCACCTGCGAGGCGAAGCGCGGCCTGTGCCGCATGTGCTACGGCCGGAACCTCGCGACGATGGAGATGGTGGACGTCGGGGAGGCGGTCGGCATCCTGGCGGCGCAGTCCATCGGCGAGCCGGGCACGCAGCTCACCCTGCGGACCTTCCACATCGGCGGCACCGCGGCGCGCATCGCCGAGGTCACCGCCCGCAAGTCGAAGCTCGAGGGCATCGTCGAGTATGGCGACCGCCTGCAGCACGTGCTGTACGACGACGACGCCGGCAAGCACCACATCGTCACCAAGCACGACGGCGAGCTGGTGCTGCGCGACGCCGACGGCCGGGTGCGCTCGCGCTTCCAGGTCCCGCTCGGCGCCGACCTCGCGGTCGCGGACGGCCAGGCGCTCAAGAAGGGCGACCTCCTCTTCACCTGGGACCCGTACACGACGCCGATCATCACCGACGTCACGGGCACCATCCGCTACCGCGACATCGTCGAGGACGAGACGATCCGCGAGGAGCTGGACGAACTCACCGGCCTCCGCCAGCGCGTCATCACGGAGGACCGCGAGAAGAAGCTCCACCCGCACGTCGAGATCGTGCAGGGGAAGGCCGGCAAGGACCGGAAGGTCCGCGACTACGTCGTCCCCGAGGGCGCGCAGCTGATGGTGGACGACGGCGACGAGGTCCGCGCCGGCCAGACCATCGCGAAGATCAGCCGCGAGGCCTACAAGACGCGGGACATCACCGGCGGCCTGCCGCGGGTCGCGGAGCTGTTCGAGGCCCGGCGTCCCAAGGACCCGGCCACCATCTCCGAGATCGACGGCGTGGTGCGCTTCGGCGAGATCAAGCGCGGCAAGCGCGAGATCTACGTGCAGCCGGTCCGGGTGCTCAAGGACGGCACCTGGGTCGCCGACGACACCGCCGAGGCGGTGCTCTACGAGGTCCCGGCGGGCAAGCACCTCCGGGTCCACGAGGGCGACCGCGTGCGCGCGGGCGACCGACTCACCGAGGGCCCCGTCAACCCGCACGACATCCTGCGGATCAACGGCCCGCGGGCGGTGCAGGAGTACCTGCTCAACGAGGTCCAGGAGGTCTACCGCCTCCAGGGCGTGAAGATCAACGACAAGCACATCGGCGTCATCGTCAAGCAGATGCTCCAGAAGGTCCGCATCATGGACCCCGCCGAGACGGAGTTCCTCGAGGGGGAGCACGCGGACAAGAACGTCTTCCGCGACGAGAACGCGCGGGTGGTCCGCAAGGGCGGCAAGGCCGCGGTCAGCGAGCCGCTGCTCCTCGGCATCACCAAGGCGAGTCTCACCACGCAGTCGTTCATCTCCGCCGCGAGCTTCCAGGAGACGACGCGCGTGCTGACCGACGCCGCTATCCGCGGGGCCAAGGACGACCTCCTCGGCCTCAAGGAGAACATCATCATCGGCCATCTCATCCCCGCCGGCACCGGCATCTACCGGTACCAGGAGATCGACGTGACGCCGCCTGAGGGCTTCGAGCCCCCGCCGCCGCCCGCCGAGCCGGCGCTCGGCGCCGCCCTCGTGGCGCCGGTCCCCGAGGTCGGGGCCGTGGCAGAGGAGATTTAGCTTCCAGGGGTCAGACGCCAAGACGCCAAGCGAACGACAGGGCGGCGAGGCGGGGATTGAGTGGGAAACAGCGCGCGCCCGGGGGAACTCCTCCGGGCGCGCGGGCGTTCGCGAGAGTGCAGCGGGCGGCGCTAGGTGGCCACCTCTGCGGCGGCCGCCTCGCGCAGGGCGGCGATCAGCTCCGCGAGGTGCTCCCAGCGCGTCAGGTAGCTGATCACCATCACCCGGATCGCCCGCTTGCCCGCCGTCGTGGTCGGCGAGATCCAGTGGCGCCGGCCCGCCAGCACTCGCTGCACGATGCGGTCCTGCATGGCGTCAACCGCCGGCAGCGGCTCGGCCGCTCCCTGCTCCTGTGCCCCCGTTGCCCCGTGCCCGCCCGTGTACCGCACCGCCGCGATCGCCGTGTCCACCGGGGTCACCGTCTCCCAGTCGCCGTCCCGCGTCAGCTCGGCGGCGAAGCGCCGCGTCAGGTCCACCTGCTCCTCGGCCTGCCGGCCGTAGGCGCGGCGCCCCACCAGCTTCATCGCGAGCCAGAGTTTCAACGCGCTGAAGGGGCGCGAACCCGCCAGCCCGTGGTCGCGGAACTCGATGGCGTCCGCGGTCTCCGGGATGTAGACGGCCTGCGCGAGGAACGCCCGCCGACCGGCGTCGCCGTCCCGGGTGAGGATGGCGCCGCAGGGATACGGCATGTACCACCACTTGTGCGGGTCCACCGTCACGGAGTCGGCGCGCTCGATCCCCCGGTACATCGGCCGCAGCCGCTCGCTCATCAGCCCGCCGGCGCCGTACGCGGCGTCCACGTGGAACCAGAGGCCGAACTCCGCCGCCGCGTCGGCGATGGCGTCGAGCCGCTCGATGACGCCGTTGCTCGTGACCCCCGCGATGCCCACCACGCAGAAGGGCGCGTGCCCCGCCGCGCGGTCCGCCGCGACCATCCGCCGCAGCGCCGCGACGTCCATCCGCGCGTCGCGGTCCACCGGGACTTTCCGCAGGGCGTGGGTGCCGAGGCCGAGGATGTTGGCGCTCTTCTCGATCGAGAAGTGCGCCTCCGCGGAGGCGTAGCAGACGGGCCGGTGCGGGAGGCCGTGCAGCCCGTCGGTCGTCGACGCCGGCACCTTCGCGGCGAGCGCGATCTTGAGCCCCGTCGTGTTGGCGAGGGAGCCGCCGCTGGTGAGGCTGCCGAACGCCGAGGGGGGATAGCCGACGATCTCGCACAGCCAGCGCACCGTGGCCGCCTCGATCGCCGTGGCCGCGGGGCTGTGGTGCCACGCGCCTACGTTCTGGTTGAGCGCAGCCGCCAGCGACTCCGCGTACACCGCGATCGGGAGCGGCGTCGGGTTCATCAGCCCGAAGTAGCGGGGGCTCGGCAGGTGGAAGCTACGCGGCACCACCTCGCGCTCGAACAGTTCCAGGAGCGCGGGCCAGGCGGTGGGTTCCTCCGGCACCGGCTCGGCGAAGCGCCGAAAGGTCTCCGCCGGCGTCACCGCGGGGACCACCGGGAGGTCCCGGAGCGCGGCGTAGTGCCGGGCGACGAGGGCAGCGGTCGCCTCGCCGAGGGCGCGGACGTCCTCGGCGGACGGATCGAAGGGCGCCGATGCGGCCATGACGGTCCCGGTCCGGGTCAAGGGGCGGCGCGCAGGGTGCCGCCGATCGCGCGCAACCGGTCGCGCATGGAGAGGTGGCGCATCCGCTCCGCCGTGCGCTGCGTGACGGCGGCGACCCGGGCGAGGTCGCCGTCGCGGTCGCCGAGGAACGGCTGCAGCCGGGCGATGTCGGCGCGCGGGACGCCGAAGACGATCCCGCGTGCCCGGAGCAGGGAGTGCAGCGCCAGCGCCTGGAGGGCCTCGGCGCGCCAGCCGAGGGGGAGCGCGGTGTCCGCGGCGACGAGAGCGGCGGTGTCGGGGCGCGCCAGCAGCGAGCCGAAGATGGCGAAGAAGGGGTGGCCGCTCCCCTCCATCAGCCGGCGGCAGCGTCCCGCGCGGGCGCCATCGCCGCTCCGATCGGCGAGCTCGGCGCACGCCCGCGCCCCGTCCCGGACCCACGCTCGGCCGAAGAGGGCGCCGGGGAGGGTGGGCTCTCGGCGCGCCATCTGGTCCGCCAAGGCGAGGACAGTGCCGACGTCGGAGCGCGCACCCGCCTCATCGTGGTGCGCGGCGCGCCAGTAGGCCCGCACGAGGAGCCCTTCGAGCGCCTGCC
>JBEKGT010000109.1:0-6791 GCA_050012655.1 Gemmatimonadales bacterium
GCCCGGCTGAGCGCGCCTTCGCCACCACGCCGGCCCAATCGCGCCCGAAGCCCGCGGCCTCGGCGCCGTGCACGTTGGGCGCGCGATCGGCGCGGAGCGCGAGGTCGGGGACCCCTGCGAGCGGCGCCTCCTCACCCTGCGGGACGCGGAACGCGCCCGTGCCTTTCCCCAGCGCCAGGAGCCGCGCCACACCCTCGAGCGCCTCGCACGAGGCACCGGGGGACAGGAGCGAGACCCAGGGCGCCTTCGCGGAGCGCAGGAGGCCCGCCACCTGCTCGAGCGCCTCCTCCCACGACACCGCCACCAGCCGGCCGCCCTCGTGGACGAGCGGTGTCTCGATGCGGTCCGACCGGTTCATCCAATGATAGGCGAGGCGGCCGTGGTCGCAGATGAAATGCCGGTTGACCTCCGGGTTGGGCCGCGGCCGCACCCGCACCACCGTGTTGTCGCGCGTCTCGAGGGTCACGCTGCACCCCTGCGTGCAGCCGGTGCACACCGAGGCGGTCTTGTCGAGGTCCCAAACCCGGGCTTTGTGGAGGAAGTCCTTGGAGAGCAGGGAGCCCACCGGGCAGAGGTCCACGACGTTCCCTGACCACGCGTGCTCGAGGCGGTGGCCGGCGTCGATGCCGATGTAGGCGCGGTCGCCGCGCTCCGAGACGTTCAGGACCGGCTCCTCCGCGACGTGCTCCATGAAGCGCACGCAGCGGGTGCACAGGATGCACCGGTTCGGGACGTAGAGGACGTCGGGGCCGAAGTCCTCGACGGGGTTGTAGCGCTTCGCGTACGACCCGTAGCGCGTCCCGCTCCGCCCCTCCTGGAAGGTGTAGTCCTGCAGCTCGCACTCGCCCGACTGGTCGCAGATCGGGCAGTCGAGCGGGTGGTTGATGAGGAGGAACTCGAGCACGCCCTGCCGGGCGGACTTGGCCTGCGGGCCGTCCACGCGCACCGCCATCCCCGGGGTCACCGGCGTGGCGCAGGCGGCCGCCAGCTTCGGCGACCCCGCCACCTCCACCAGGCACATCCGGCACACGCCGGCGACGGGGAGGGACGGATGGTAGCAGTAGTGCGGCACCAACACGCCGGCGAGCTTGGCCGCTTCGAGCACCATCGTACCCGGCGGCACCTGCACCTCGCGGCCGTCGATCGTGAGCGTGACCAGGTCGCTCATACCGCCACCGCCCGGCCGCTGCGGATGTACGCCTCGAAGTCGGGTCGGAACTTGCGGATCGCGCTCACCACCGCCGCCGCGCACGAGTCGGACAGGACGCAGATCGTCTTCCCCGTCATCTGCTCGCCGAGGTCGAAGAGGAGGTCGAGGTCCTCCATCCGGCCCTCGCCCCGCAGCATCCGCTGGAGGATCTTCGTGGTCCAAGCCGTGCCCTCGCGGCACTGCGTGCACTGGGCGCACGACTCGTGGGCGTAGAACTGGGCGAGCCGCATCACCTGGTAGACGATGTCCGTCGCGTCGTCGTACACGATCATCCCGCCCGAACCGAGCTGCGTCCCGGCGGCGATGCACCCCTCGTAGTCGAGGAGCGTGGCGTCCGCCTCCTCGGCGGTGAGGAACGGCACCGACGAACCCCCCGGCTGCACGGCCTTCAGCTTCCTCCCGCCCCCGATGCCGCCCGCCAGCTCGTACACCAGGTCCTTGAGCGGGAAGCCCATCGTGACCTCGTAGTTCCCGGGCTTCGCGATGGCGCCGCAGACGGAGAAGAGCTTGGTGCCGCTGCTCTTGGGGTCGGAGAGGGAAAGGCCCTTGTACCAGGCGGCGCCCTGCGCGAGGATGTGCGGGACGGCGCAGAGGGTCTCGACGTTGTTGATCGTCGTCGGACAGCCCCAGAGCCCCGCGGCGGCCGGGAAGGGGGGCTTGATGCGCGGGTTGCCGCGCTTCCCCTCGATGGAGTTCATCAGCGCCGTCTCTTCGCCGCAGATGTAGGCGCCGGCGCCGCGGTGGATCGTCATGTCGATGCGCACGCCACGGCCGAGGACGTTGGGGCCGAGCAGTCCCTTGGCGTACGCCTCGTCGAGGGCCGCCTGCAGCACCCGGATCGGCTCGGTGAACTCGCCCCGCACGTAGATGTAGACCTGCTCCGCCTGGATGGCGTACGCGCAGATGGCGCTCCCCTCGATCAGCGCGTGGGGGGTCCAGCGCAGCAGCTCCCGGTCCTTGAAGGTGCCGGGCTCGCCCTCGTCGGCGTTGACGCACAGGTAGTGGGGCTTCGTCTGCTGCGTGGGCATGAAGCTCCACTTCACCCCCGCGGGGAACCCCGCCCCGCCCCGGCCGCGCACGCCCGAGGTCTTCACTTCCTCGATCACCTGGTCGCGGCTCATCCCCAGCGCTTTCTCCAGCGCCTGGTAGCCGCCGCGCTTCATCCAGACCGCGAGGCTGCGCGCCTGGGCGTCGCCGAAGTGCCGGCTGAGGAGCACCGTCTCGCGGGGATGGCTCGGATGCGGATAGCCCATGGGCCTACCGGTAGCGGGCGACGAGCGCCGGCACCGACTCGGCCGTCACGCTCTCGATGAGGTCGTCGTCGATCAGCACGGGGGTCGCGAAGCCGCAGGCGCCGAGGCACTCCGCCTCCACCACCGTCCACAGGCCGTCGGGGCTCGTCTCCCCCATCCGCTTGCACCCGGTGGCCTTGAGGAGCGCCGCCACGACGCCCTCCGCGCCGCACAGGTTGCAGGGCGAGGTGGTGCAGACCTGCGCGAAGTGCTTCCCGACGGGGTGCTGGTGGTACATCGTGTAGAAGGTCACGACCCCCTTCACGTATGCCACCGTCAGCCCGAGCACCTCCGCCACCTCGGCCATCGCGCTGGGGGACACCCACCCCTGCCGTTCCTGCACGATCCACAGCGCCGGCAGCAGCGCCGCCTGCGCCGTCGGGTACTTCTTGAGGATCGCGTCCAACTCCTTCCGCGCCGTCCCCTCGAATACCCGGGGGGGCGCTTCTGCGGCGTCGTGCGCCCCGGTCCCCGTGTCCGCCTGGCTCACCGGTCGATCTCCCCCATCACGATGTCTACGCTCGCATTGATGGCGATCAGGTCCGACAGGAGGTGTCCCTGCGCCATGAACGGCAGCGCCTGGAGGTTGATGAACGACGGGGGCCGGATGCGCCACCGCACCGGCTTCGCCGTCCCGTCCGAGACGAAGTAGTTGCCCAGCTCGCCCTTCGGGCTCTCGACGGCCAGGTACGCCTCACCGACCGGAGCGCTGACCCCCTCCATCACCTGCTTGAAGTGGTAGATCATCGCCTCCATGTCGCTCATCGCCCGGTGCTTCGGGGGCAGGATCACCCGCGGATCGTCGGCGTTCACGGGGCCGTCCGGGAGCCGGTCGAGCGCCTGGTGGAGGATCTGCATCGACTGGCGCATCTCCTCCATCCGGACCAAATACCGGTCGTAGACGTCGCCATGCTCTCCCACCGGCACCTCGAAGTCGTACGTCTCGTAGCCGAGGTAGGGGCGGTCCTTGCGCACGTCGTAGGCGACGCCGCTCGCCCGCAGCATCGGCCCCGAGAGGGAGCGGTTCACCGCCTCCGTCGCGGTGACCACGCCGATGTCCTGCGTGCGGCCCAGCCAGATGCCGTTCCTGGCCAGCATCGTGTCCACTTCGTCGAGGGTCTTGGGGAGCGCCGCCAGCCACGCGCGGAGCTTGGCGGTCCACCCGTCCGGCACGTCGGCCATCATCCCGCCGACGCGCGTCAGGCTCGTCGTGAGGCGCGCGCCGCACCACTCCTCGAGGAGGTCGTAGATCCCCTCGCGCTGCTGCCACGACCAGAGGAAGACCGTGAAGGCACCGAGGTCGATGGCCGTCGTCCCCGCCCACACGAGATGGGACATGATCCGGCTCATCTCGCAGGCGATCACCCGCAGCACCGTGCACCGCGGGGTGATCGCGATCACCATCAGCTTCTCGGCTGCTAGGGCGAGCGCGACGTTGTTCGAGGGCGCCGCGAGGTAGTCGGTCCGGTCGGTGAGGGGGATGATCTGGTTGTAGTGCCGGTACTCGCCCAGCTTCTCGAATCCCGAGTGCAGGTAGCCGATGTGCGGGATCACCCGCACCACTACCTCGCCATCGAGCTCGACCACCAGGCGGAGCACGCCGTGCGTGGCGGGATGCTGCGGGCCGATGTTGATGAGCATCAGTTCCGAGCGGAGGTCCGGCCCCTCGGCCCGCTCGCCGCCGGCGACCCCGAGTGGGACGCGGATGGGGCGCCCCTGCGCGTCCACCCCTGGCGTCGCCAGCTCCAGCTCGAGGGTGCGCTTCTCGCCCATCACGTCCCCCCGCCGGGACCGGCGCGCTCGAGCCGCTCCCGGGAGTCGTCCGACACCCGCTGGAACGCCGCAGCGACCGCCAGCTCCTCGGCGGAGTGGTGCGCTTCGGGCGTCTTGGTGAGGGCCTGCCGCACCTGCTCGGCGCGGCTGAACCGGCCGCGGAGCGGGAAGTCCTTCCGGAGGGGATGTCCTTCGAGGTAGCCGTCCCACATCAGGATGCGCCGCAGGTCGGGATGCCCGCGGAAGGTGATGCCGAACAGGTCGAAGACCTCGCGCTCGAGCCAGTCGGCGCCGCGCCACAGGTCCACGATCGAGTCCACCGTGAGCGGCTCCCCCTTCGGCAGCTCCACCTTGACCCGCAGGAAGACCTTCCGCGAGAGCGACCAGAGCTGGTAGACCACCTCGAGCGGGCGCTCGCGGTCGCGGTACTCGACCGCCGTGACGTCCACCAGGTACTCGTACGCCTCCGTCGGCGTCTCCTTCAGCCAGCGGAGGATCTCATGGGCACGGCCGCGCGCCACGACGACGATGGTGTCGCCGCACGACATGTGCGTGCCCGCGATCGCCGCCCCGAACCGGGACTGGAGAGCGGCGGCGGAGGGATTCGGTGTCGCGCCGTTCACGGGGTCAGGCGGACCGGGTCTGGTGGACCGAATTCCCGAACGGCTCGCCGAGCTCGTCAACCGCCGCCGGCCGGAGGAACATCCCGCGCTCGTCGGGGAGCTGCTCGACCCGGAGCGCCGGATCGAGGATGGACTCCCCCATGATCTTCTTCTGGAGCAGCATGATACCGTACAGGATCCCCTCGGGGCGCGGCGGGCACCCGGGGACGTACACGTCCACCGGGATGATCGCGTCGATCCCCTGCACCATCGCGTAGGTGTCGAAGATGCCGCCGCTGGAGGCGCAGGCGCCGACCGAGATGCACCACTTCGGCTGGGGCATCTGGTCCCAGATGCGCCGCAGCATCGGCGCCAGCTTGAAGGGTACGCGGCCAGCGCAGATCAGCACGTCCGCCTGCCGCGGCGTGTACCCGAGCCGTTCCATCCCGAACCGCGAGATGTCGTAGCGGCTGGCGGCCGTCGCCATGAACTCGATCGCGCAGCACGCCGGGAAGAAGGGCATCGGCCAGAGGGAGTTCGCCCGTGACCAGTTCACCAGGTCGTCGAGGCGGCTGGTGATCCAGTTCGGTGAGCTGATCAGTCCCGCGGCGGCGTCGCCCCCCGCCGCCGGTGCGGCGTCCGGCTTCACGTCCACTCGAGCGCCCCTCTCTTCCACACGTACACGTACCCGACCACCAGCACGACCACGAAGCCCGCCATCTCGAGGAGGCCTCCTAGCGCGCCGAGGCCGAGAATGTCCAGGTGCCGGAACGCCACGGCCCACGGCAACATGAACACGACCTCGATGTCGAACACGATGAACAGCACCGCCACCAGGTAGAACTTCACGTCGAAGCGCTCGCGCGCGGTCCCGAAGGGCGGGATCCCGGACTCGTACGGCTGGCTCTTGATCGTGGTCGGGCGGCTGGAGGAGAAAAGGTGCGACAGCCCCACCATCGCCACGGCGGAGACGATCACCAGCACCATCAGCATCAGTAGTGGTACGTACGATTCGAGCACAGCGTCTCCGCGGTCGGGACGGCCGAAGCGGCTCGGTCGTCCTCGCATACTCGTCTGCAGCCTGCACTTCCGGGAAGCCCGCGAAAGCTAGTGACGCCCGCAACGCATTTCAAGAAAGGCGTTTATATTGTGCGCACCTCACATCCGCAGGGGCGGCGATGGGCGTGAAATCCGACCGCTGGATCCGCACGATGGCCCGGGAGCACGGGATGATCGATCCCTTCGCCGACGACCAAGTCCGCGACGGGGTGATCTCCTACGGCGTGTCAAGTTACGGCTACGACATGCGGGTGGCGCGGGAGTTCCGGATCTTCACCAACGCGCTCTCGGCGATCGTGGATCCCAAGCACTTCGACCCGCGGTCGTTCGTCGAGTTCGAGGGCGACGTCTGCATCATCCCGCCGAACTCCTTCGCCCTCGCGCGGTCGGTCGAGTACTTCCGGATCCCGCGTGACGTGATCACCATCTGCGTCGGCAAGTCCACCTACGCGCGCTGCGGGATCATCACCAACGTCACCCCCTTCGAACCCGAGTGGGAGGGATTCGTGACGCTGGAGATCTCGAACACGACGCCCCTCCCCGCGCGGATCTACGCCGGCGAGGGGATCGCACAGGTGCTCTTCCTGGGCGGCGAGGAGCCCCCGGAGAAGTCGTACGCGGACAAGAAGGGGAAGTACCAGGGACAGAAGGGCGTCACCCTGCCGAGACTGTAGCGCTCGCAGCGCGGGCGGACCCGGGAACGAGGCGAGGGGCGGGAGAGATCCCCCCCTCGCCCGTCCCGCCGGCTTGTCTGGCCTCAGTGCCCGACGATGTCCCGACGCATCCCACCGAGCACGGCCGCGGCGAGGCGGCGCACGAGCATGTCAGTCATCATTCTCCGGGTTTGACTCGCGC
>JBEKGT010000110.1:0-6772 GCA_050012655.1 Gemmatimonadales bacterium
CGGCGGATCTCCTGGAGGATCTTCCCCGGCATCGCGCCGGCGTAGGAGCGGTGGCGCCCGCGCAGGATCTGCTCGTCGTCCACGCCGGCGAGGCTCAGGCGGACGAAGGGCCGGCCTTGCGCCTCGGCGATCGCGCGGCCGAGGGACGTCTTCCCGACGCCCGGCGGACCGACGAAGCAGAGGATCGGCGGCCGCGCATCGGGGACGAGGCGGCGTACGGCGAGGTACTCGACGATGCGCCGCTTGGCCTCGTCCATTGCGACGTGCCCGAGGTCGAGCACCGCGCGCACCGCCTGCGGGTCGGGCCGGCGCACCTCCGCGAGCACGTTCCAGGGGAGGTTCAGCATCCAGTCGAGGTAGGTGCGCGCGACCTGGTACTCGGGGGACGCCGTGGGGAGGCGGCTCAGCCGGTCGAGCTCGCGCGCCGCCTCGGCCCGCGCGATGGGAGGCGGGGCCGCGGCCTCGAGGCGCGCCTTCATCTCGCGCAGCTCGCGGAGGGGGTCGTCCTCCCCCAGCTCGCGGCGGATCGCCTCGAGCTGCGCCCGGAGGAGCGACTCGCGCCGCCCCCGCTCCACGTGCACCGCCGTCAGCCGGTCCACCTCGCGCTGCACCTGCGCGCGCTCCACCGCGGGCGAGAGGAAGTCCGCGAGCAGGTCGAGCCGCGCGTCCACCGCCGCTTCCTCGATGATGCGGTCGCGCTGCTGGAGCGTCAGGGGGAGCTGCGCCGCCGCGAGGTCGGCGAAGTGGCTCGCGTCCCCCGTGTTGGCGCGGAGGTTCTCGACGCCCTCGGGGCTCACGGCGGGGTCGAGCGCCGCCAGCGCGCCCGCGAGGCGGAGCACCGCCCCGATCCGCCGGTCCAGCTCCGCCCCCGCCTCCTCCGCTTCGAGGAGGGGGCTCACCCGCGCCGTCGGCCACGGCCCGTGCGTCTCGACCGCGTCGATGGCCACCCGCCGCTTCCCCTGCAGGGTGACCTGGACCGCGTCGTCCTTGAGGTACATGCGGTCGATGACCGCCGCCGCGACCCCCACCCGGCCGGCGAAGTCCGCGGCCGGCGCGTTCGCCGCGTCGGCGCGCACGACGATCACCACCGGCGACTTCCCCGCCAGCGCCCTCACCGTTGCCACGTTGGCCGGATCGCTGAGCGGTACCGCTGCGACCCCGAGGGGGAAGACGTGCGTCGAGCGCAGCACCAGCAGAGGCGCGAGGCGCGGGATGTCCCACACGCGATGGTCGTCGCGCGTGGTGATGGCGGGAGCGTCGGTCACGGCGATCGGCGGCGGCAGGCTGCGGGACTACGCGGTCGAGCGCGACGCGGCGAGGATGTCCCGCATCCGCCGCGCCAGCGACTCGATCTCGTGCAGGCTGTCCACCGCCTCGGGGTCGAGGCGGTTGGCGTTGAGCAACAGGAGTTGGGTCTCGGCGAGGAGCGCCGCCAGCGGGTTGGCGAGATCGTGCCGCAGCTGGCGGAACGGATCCGACGGGCGATCGGGCATCGCCCCGCCTAGGTCACGAGGGAACGGTAGAGGTCGCGCAGATGGTGCTCGCGGAGGTCGCGCACCGCCTGCCACAGGTCCTGCTCGCTGGTGGCACAGAAGATCTCCGCCGTCTCCTTCTCCGGCTCCGCGACGGGCACGAACTGGAGGCGCGCCCGCCAGATGCCGTCCGCGCTCCGCCGCACCGCGAGCCGCACCGCGACCAGCTGCCCGTCGTAGCGCACGGGCTCGAGGTCGTGGAGCACGGGCTCCGATGGATCGGGGAGATTGGACCGCACCTGCGAGACCGGCATCGGATTCCTCCTGGCCTTGAGGGGGTACCCGAACCCGGAGCGGCCCGCGATCCCTGGCAAGCTCCGAGTTTGAAGCAATATAACGAGTTACGTCATTCGGTCAATACAAACGGCGCTCCGGTAGGCGGCTGGGCGCCCGGGGCGGAAGCGTTGCGGGGCCACGCGCTTGCCGGCTTGGGCCCGTCGGCACGGGCCGCCGCGCTTGACCGCCGCGAGACGCAGCCGTAAGTTCAAGCGCTCGCAGCCTATTCCCCTATTCAACCAGTCGCCCGTTCCCCTCCCGGCCACCGCGCCGGGCTCCACACAAAGACATCGCCCCATCGGGCTCGAGGCAGGGCCCTCCAGCCCGGCGCACGCAGCGCAATCGGAGCAACCCTCGTGGATATCGCCGACCTCAAGAAGACGTCCGTCGCGGAACTGCACGCGATGGCCGAAGAGCTCAACATCACGAACTACTCCGGCCTCCGGAAGCAGGACCTCATCTTCCGGATCGAGCAAAGCCTGCTCGATTCCGACACCGTGCTCCGGGGCGAAGGCGTCCTGGAGATCCTGCCCGAGGGCTACGGCTTCCTGCGCAGCCAGGACTGGAACTACCTCTACGGCCCCGACGACATCTACGTCTCGCCGAGCCAGATCAAGCGCTTCGATCTGCGCACCGGCGACACGGTGCTGGGCCAGGTGCGGCCGCCGAAGGAGGGGGAGCGGTACCTCGCGCTCCTCAAGGTGGAGACGGTCAACTTCGACGAGCCCGAGAAGGCGAAGCACCGCATCGCGTTCGAGAACCTGCGGCCGCGCTACCCCGACCAGCGCCTCCGCCTCGAGCGCAAGGACGGCGACCTCTCGATGCGGGTGGTGGACATCCTGGCGCCGATCGGGAAGGGCCAGCGGGCGCTGATCTCTTCGCCCCCCAAGGCGGGGAAGACGATCCTCCTGCAGAAGCTCGCGAACTCCATCACCGAGAACCATCCGGAAGTCACGCTGATTGTGCTCCTCGTGGACGAGCGCCCCGAGGAGGTCACGGACATGGAGGAGAACGTCAAGGCCGAGGTGATCTCCTCGACCTTCGACGAGCCCGCCGACCGGCACGTGCAGGTGGCGGACATGGTTATCGAGAAGGCGCGGCGGCTGGTGGAGCTCGGCAAGGACGTGGTGATCCTCCTCGACTCCATCACCCGGCTGGCCCGCGCCCACAACGTGGTGGTGCCGCACTCGGGGAAGATCCTCTCCGGCGGCGTGGACGCCAACGCGCTCCACAAGCCGAAGCGGTTCTTCGGCGCCGCGCGCAACATCGAGGGGGGGGGCTCGCTCACCATCGTCGGCACGGCGCTGATCGAGACCGGCAGCCGGATGGACGAGGTGATCTTCGAGGAGTTCAAGGGCACCGGCAACATGGAGCTGGTGCTCGACCGGCGCATCGCCGAGCGGCGCATCTACCCCGCCATCGACGTGCAGCGGAGCAGCACCCGCAAGGAGGACCTGCTCCTCAACGCCGAGGAGCTGAACCGCATCTACCTGCTGCGCAACTTCCTCGCGGACATGCCGCCGGTGGAGGCGATCGAGTTCCTCCTCGAGCGGATGAAGCGGACGAAGAACAACAAGGAGTTCTTCGCCACGATGGCGCAGGGGTAGGATGACCCTTCCCCGGGCCGACGGGCGGACGGGGCGGGTGCTGGCGGTGGACTGGGGGAGGAAGCGCTTCGGCGTGGCCCTCTCCGATCCCGGCCGCGTCATCGCGCAGCCCCTCGCGACCCTGGTGCGGCGCGAGCGGCACCGCCCGCCGATCGCCGCTCTCCTCGACCTGATCCGCGCCCACGACGTCACCGAGCTGGTGGTCGGCCTGCCTCTCACCCCCGAAGGCGGGGAAGGCGAGTCCGCCGTCGAGGCGCGCGCGTTCGGCGACGCGCTGGCGCGCCGGGCGGGTCTCCCCCTCACCTTCCGCGACGAGCGGCTCTCGACCGCATTCGCCCTCCGCTCCGCCCGCGCGGCGGGGGTGAAGGACCGCGACTCCCGCGGCCGGATGGACCAGATGGCCGCGGTCGCGATCCTGCAGCACTTCCTCGACGCGCAGCGCGGGGCCGCCGCGCGATCGGAGGAGGCGTGAGCCGGCCCTCGTGGCGCGCGTCCGCGCTCGCTGCCGCATGCGCCGCCCTCACCGCGTGCGGCGGACCCGCCGCCGACGCGCCGCACGACCACCTGATCGTCCCCAAGCACACCACTCTCGCGGCGGTCACCGACTCGCTGGTCGCGCACGGGATCGTCACCTCGCCCCGCGCCTTCCGCGCCGTGGCCCGCGTGCTGGGTGCGGTCACGACCAAGTTCCACGACGTGGACCGCCGCCTCCGGCCCGGCCGCTACGAGTTCCCCCACGGCGAGCGCTGGACGGTGATCCTCAGCGCCTTCATCACCGGCCGCACCGACGACGAGCTCTTCACGGTGCCGGAGGGCGCCACGATCCGGGAGATCGCGGGGGAGGCGCACCGGAGGCTGGGGATGGACAGCGCGGCGTTCGTCGCCGTGACCCGGGATGCCGCGTTCCACGAGCGCCTCGGCGTGCCGGCCGACGTGCGCGGGATCGAGGGGTACCTCTTCCCGGAGACGTACCGCGTCCCCTACGACGCGGAGCCGCAGCAGCTGGTCGCCCACATGGTGCGGGAGTTCCTGACGGTGTGGGACACCGCGTGGGACCGGCTCGCCGCCGACTCCCTCGGCATGAGCCGCCACGAGGTGCTCACCCTGGCGAGCATCGTCGAGGCGGAGGCGAAAGTCCCGCGCGAGCGCCCGATCATCGCGGGGGTGTACCTCAACCGCCTGCGGCGCCGTGTGCCGATGAAGCTCCAGGCCGACCCGACGGTGATCTACGCCCTCGGGAAGCCGGTCCGGCGGGTGCTCCTGCGGCACCTCAGCGTGCCCTCGCCCTACAACACCTACCTGCACTACGGCCTGCCGCCGGGGCCGATCGACAACCCGGGGAAGGCCAGCATCCTCGCCGTGCTCCACCCCGCGCGGCACCGCTACCTCTTCTTCGTCGCCCGGCCCGACGGCACCAACATGTTCACCAGCTCGCCGCACGAGCACGCCGACTCGGTGGCGGTCGCGCGGCGGCTGCGCGCCGAGGCCGCCACGCCCGAGACCGGCAAGACGCCGCACTGAGCCACGGCCGATGAGCCCTCTCGACGACGCCCTCCGGCTGGTCGTCATCCTCGATGCCGACGCGGCGGGCGGCCGCGACCTGGCAGCGTTGGGCGCCGCCGCGGTGGCGGGAGGCGCCACGATGCTGCAGGTGCGCGCGAAACGCGCCGGCGCGCGCGAGCTCGTGGCGCTGGTGCACGCGGTGCGCGCGCGCGCGGGCGGCGTGCCGGTGCTCGTCAACGACCGGCTCGACGTCGCGCTCGCCGCGCCCGCCGACGGGTGCCACCTCGGCCAGGATGACCTGCCCCTCTACGTCGCGCGGCTCATGGTCCCGCCGGGGTTCCTCCTCGGAGGCTCAGCCGGGACGCCGGAGGAAGCCCTCCGCGCAGCGGCCCAGCACCCCGACTACCTCGGCATCGGGCCCGTGGCCACCTCCCCGACCAAGCGCGACGCCGGCGCCGCCATCGGCTGGGCGGGCTTCTCCCGCGTGCACGCCGCGGCGCCCGCCCTCCCGGCCGTGGGCATCGGCGGCATCGACGCCGACCTCGCCGCCTTCGCGCGAAGCGCGGGGGCCGCCGGCGTCGCGGTGATCGGCGCCGTCCTCACGGCCTGGGACCCCGAGGCCGCGACGCGCGCGCTCCGCCAAGCGGTGGGCGCGTGACGGCCCGCGCCCGCCTCTCCGCGCGCGGCGCCGCCCGCCTCAAGGCCGGCCATCCGTGGATCTTCCGGAGCGACCTCCGGGACGAGCCCGGCGGGCGCGCCGGACTCGTCGCGGTCGAGGACGAGCGCGGCCGGCCCCTCGGGACCGCTCTCTACTCGCCCGCCTCCGAGATCCGGCTCCGGTGGCTGGCGCCTGGCGGCGTGGCGGTCGACACGCCGTGGTGGGAGACGATGGTCCGCGCCGCCGCCGGCCGGCGCGCGGGGATCGACGCCACGGCCCATCGCGTCGTGCACGCCGAGGGGGACGGACTCCCGTCCCTGATCGTGGACCGTTTCGGCGACTTCGCGGTCGCGCAATTCCTCTCCGCCGGCCTCGAGGCGGTCCGCGGCGACGTGGTGGACGCGATCCGCGCGGTGCTCGCGCCGCAGGGCCTCCTCCTCCGCAACGACGCGCCCGTCCGGGAACGGGAGCGCCTGCCGCGCAGCGTCGAGCTCGCGTTCGGCGAGGTGCCGGAGACGATCGAGGTCCGCGAAGGGGCCGTCCGCTACGTCGCGGCGCCATGGACGGGGCAGAAGACGGGGGCGTTCCTCGACCAGCGCGAGAACCGCCTCCTCGTGGGATCGCTCGCGCGCGGGAAGTGCCTCGACGCCTTCGCGTACCACGGCGGCTTCGCGCTCCACCTCGCGAAGGGGGGCGCGGCGGAGGTGACCGCGGTCGAGAGCTCGGCCGACGCGCTGGCGCACCTGGGCCGCGCCGCAGACCTCAACGGCGTGGCGATCCGGGGCGTGGAGGCGAACGCCTTCGACTGGCTGCGCGCGGAGGCGGACGCGGGGGCGCGCTACGACGTGATCGTGCTCGATCCCCCGGCGTTCGCCAAGGACAAGCGTACTCTCGAGCGTGCGCTGGCGGGCTACAAGGAACTGAACCTGCGGGCGATGCGGATGCTCGCCCCGGGCGGATGGCTCCTCACGTGTTCCTGCTCGCACCACGTGCATCGCGGCGACTTCTTCGCGATGCTCGGCGCGGCGGCGCAGGACGCGGGGCGGCGCATCCAGCTCGTCGAGATGCGCGGCGCCTCGGCCGACCACCCCGAACTGCTCACCATCCCCGAGACCGGCTACCTGAAGGGCGCGCTCCTCCGCGCGCTGTAGGACGCCGCGCGCGGCGGCGAGGGCCCTACGCCGCGATCCCCAGCC
>JBEKGT010000111.1:0-6761 GCA_050012655.1 Gemmatimonadales bacterium
GACCTCGTGAACGCCATCCGCGGCGTGCTCGGCCCCCGGAGCGGCGCCCCCGAGTTCGCGCGCCTCTTCCAGGCGGTCCGCATCGCCGTGAACGACGAGATCGGCCGCCTCACCGACGCGCTCGAGGGCTTCCTCGCGGTGCTGGCCCCGGGCGGCGTGCTCGCGGTCGTCGCGTACCACTCGGGGGAAGATCGCGTCGTGAAGCACACCCTTCGGGAGTGGGCGCGCGATTGCGTCTGCCCGAGCGAGCAGCCCGTCTGCACCTGCCGCGGCCACGCCCTCGGCGAGGTCCTCACCCGGCGCGCGGTGCGCCCCGGCCCCGCTGAGGTGGCGAGCAACCCGCGCGCCCGGAGCGCGCGGCTGCGGGCCTTCCGGAAGGCGGCAGCGTGACGCTCAAGGGTCGGCACTGGGTGGCCCTGTGGCTGGCGGGGTTCCTCGCCACCGCGGCGGCCGTGGTGTGGCGGCAGACCGCCGCGCTCGCCACCGCCCGCGAGCTGAGGAGCCTGCAGGCGGCGCGCGGCGCGCTCGAGACGTCCCGCGCCGCCGCCGCGGCGGCCGCGCGGCGCGCCCGGAGCCGGGCCGTGCTGGTGCCCCTCGCCGCGTCCCGCCTCGGCCTGCGCTTGCCGCAGGACACCGAGATCGTCATCCTGCAGGACCGCCGCGGCCGCTGAGCCAATGCCCAAGCTCCCCTCCCGGATCACCCTGATCGCCGCCGGCTTCGTCGCCGCGGCGCTCGCCGTCGTGGCCCGGGCCGCGTACGTCCAGCTCTATCAGGGCTCCTACTGGCGCACCCGCGCCGCCGAGCAGCAGACGACGCGTGTCGCCCTTCCGGCGCGCCGGGGTGCGCTCTACGACAGGAACGGCGTGCCGCTGGCGCTCAGCCAGGAGACGTTCGGCGTGGGCGTCGCGCCCAAGCAGGTGCGGGATCGCGCGCTCGTGGCCGACGGCCTCGCCGCCGTGCTGGGCCGGCCGCGGGAGGAGATGCGCCGCCTCGTCGCGAGCGACCGGGTGTGGGAGGAGTGGCCGGGGCCGTTCCAGTGGACGCAGGTGGCGCCGCTCAAGGGACTGCGGGGCGTGTACCTGAGCCGCCGCCTCGAGCGCTACTATCCCAAGCTGGACTTCGGCGCGCAGATCGTCGGGCGGGTGGACGTCCGGGGCCGCGGGGCGAGCGGACTCGAGCGCGCGCTCGACACCCTCCTCGCGGGACACGCCGGCGCGGCGGTGATGCTGCGCGACCGGAACGGGCGCACCTACCCGTCGCCCTCGCGGCCCGTCGCCGAGCCGGAGCCGGGGGCCGACGTGACGCTCACGATCGACGCGGACCTGCAGGAGATCGCGGAACGCGCATTGGCCGAGGCGGTGGCGCAGACCAGGGCGCAGGGGGGCGACGTGGTGATCCTCCAGCCCGCCACCGGGGAGGTGCTCGCCCTCGCGACGGTGCGCTCCGGCGCGCGCGGCGCCGGCCTGGTGGGTGACGCGTTCGAGCCGGGCTCCACCGCCAAGGTGTTCACCGCGGCGACGCTGCTGCGCGACGGCAAGGCGCGCACCACCGACTCGGTGTTCGCCGAGAACGGGACGTACACGCTCGGCGACCGGGTGATCCACGACGTGCACCCGAGCGGGGAGCTGTCCCTCGCCGACGTGATTCGGGTGTCGAGCAACATCGGCATCGCGAAGTTCGGCTCGCGACTCTCGAACGTGGAGCTGTTCGAGGGGTTCCGCGACTTCGGCTTCGGCACCGCGACGGGCGTGGACCTGCCGGCGGAGTCGCCGGGGCGGCTGCGAAGCCCGCGCGCCTGGACCGACGCGAGTGCGGCGAGCATCGCGATGGGCTACGAGGTCGCGGTGACGCCGCTGCAGCTCGCAGCGGCGTACGCGGCGCTCGCCGACGGCGGTGTCCTGCTGGAACCGCAGCTCGTGCGCGAGGTCCGGCGGCCCGACGGCGGCGCGGCCTGGCGCTCGGCGCCCCGGCCCGTGCGCCGCGCGGTGCCGGCGGAGGTGGCGGCGCAGGTGGTGCACATGATGGTGGGCGTGGTGGAGGAGGGCACCGCGCGGCGCGCGGCGTTGGGGACCTACAACCTCGCCGGCAAGACGGGGACGGCGCGGCGGAACGTGGGGGGGCACTACCTCGAAGGGCACTACTGGGCCAGTTTCGTGGGGCTCTTCCCGGCGGAGGACCCGCAGCTGGTGCTGGTCGTGAAGATCGACGACCCGCAGGGGGAGTACTTCGGCGGGACGACGGCGGCGCCGGTGGTGCGCACCATCCTCGAGGCGGCGATCGCCACGCCGGCGGTGGCGCTCGACCGCGCGCGCCTGACGCGCCGCCGTGCGCCGGACGTCGTGCCGGGGGCCGCGCCTGCCTCACCGGCGCGGGAGAGCGCGCCGCTGGTGGTCCCGTGGCCGCCGGAGCGCGCGAGCGTCGACACGGCGGCCCTCGCGCCGCGGACGGTGCCGGACGTGGCGGGGCAGGGACTGCGCGCGGCCGCCCGGGCCCTCCACCGCAGCGGGTTCGCGGTGCGCGTCCAAGGGTGGGGCCGGGCTGTCTCCACGTCGCCGGCGGCGGGCGAGCGCGCCCCCGCCGGATCCACGGTCGTCGTCCATGCGGAGCAGCGGAATGCGCTCTGAGGCGTTACGGCAGCGGCTGGAGGGCGAGGGACTCCTCGTCCGCTGGCCCGAGGGGATGACGGTCCCCGACCCGGCGGCGGTCACGACCGACAGCCGGAAGGTGAAGGCGGGCTCGCTCTTCGCCGCGTACAAGGGGTCGGTGAGCGACGGCCACGCGTACCTCGCGGCGGCGGTGCGGTCCGGTGCGGCGGCCGCGATGGTGGAGCACGAGGTGGCCGGCGCGGCGGTTCCGCAGATCGTGGTGAGGGATGGCCGGCTCGCCGCGGGAGCGGCCGCCGCGCTCTTCCACGGCGACCCCGCCTCGTCGCTGACGCTCCTCGCCGTCACCGGCACCAACGGCAAGACCACGACGGTGGCCCTGCTGCGCCACCTGTTCGGCGACGGCGCGCTGGCGGGCTCGATCGGCACCCTCGGTGCGATCGACGGCGAAGGGCGCGTCCTCCCCGGCACCGCGTCCCTCACGACCCCCGGGCCGGTCGAGCTGCAGGCCGCGCTCGCGACGCTGCGCGACGCCGGCGTCCGCACCGTCGCGATGGAGGCCTCCTCGCACAGCCTCGACCAGGACCGCGTCGCCGGGCTCCGGTTCCGCGCCGCCGTGTTCACCAACCTGACGCGGGACCACCTCGACTACCACGGCGACGAGCGGACGTACCTCAACGCGAAGCTCAAGCTGCAGCAGTACCTCGCGAGCGACGGCGTGGCGGTGACGAACGCGGCCGACCCCGCGTGGCGCGAGGTGGCGCCGCGGCCGGGGAACCTCACCTTCGGCGTCGGTGTCCCCGCGGACGTCGCGGCGGACGACGTCGAGGGGGGCGCGGCGGGGATGCGCTTCACCCTCACCTTCGGCCGCGCCGCGCTGCGCATCGAGCTGCCGCTCCTCGGCCTGTTCAATGTGGAGAACGCCCTGGGCGCCGCGGCGACGGCGCTGGCGCTGGGGAAGGATCCGGCGCGGGTGGCCGAACTGCTCCGCGCTGCGCCGCAGGTGCCGGGGCGGATGGAGCGCATCGCAGCGCAGCCGTGCGTGGTGCTCCGCGATTACGCCCACACCCCCGACGCGCTGGAGCGCGTGCTCGCCACGCTGCGCCCCCTCACGAAGGGGCGCCTGATCGTCGTCTTCGGCGCGGGGGGCGACCGCGACCGCGGCAAGCGGCCCTTGATGGGCGGCATCGCGGTGCGCCTCGCGGACCTCCCGATCGTCACCTCCGACAATCCGCGCACCGAGGCCCCCGAGCGGATCCTCGACGAGATCGAGGGGGGGATGGGTGGCGGGCCGCACCTGCGGATCGTGGACCGCCGCACCGCCATCGCGCGGGCCCTCAGCATCGCGCGGCCCGGCGACACCGTGCTGCTGGCGGGGAAGGGACACGAGGACTATCAGGTGATCGGGACCGAGAAGGTGCCCTTCGACGAGCGAGCGATCGTCGGCGCGCTCACGGAGGGGCGTCCCGCGTGAGCGCCTACGGCTGGACGACGCGCCTCGTCGCGTCGGCGTTGGGCCTCCCGGTGCCCACGGTGGACCACGCCTACAGCGGGATCTGCACCGACACGCGCGCGGCGCGCGAGGGGGAGCTGTACGTCGCGCTCCAGGGGGAGCGGTTCGACGGGCACGAGTTCCTGAGCGACGCCCGCCTCGCCGGCGTGTGGGGCGTGATCGTGCGCCTGAGGACCCCGCGCTGGCCCGGCTTCGACTGGTTCGAGGTGGAGGACACGCTCGCGGCGTACGGCCGCCTGGCGCGCTCCCGCCGCGACGCGTTCACCGGCCCGGTGGTGGCCATCACCGGCACCAACGGCAAGACCAGCACGAAGGAACTCGCGGCGGCGGCGATCGGCGCGACGCTCCGGGTGCACCGCTCCGCCCGGAACCTCAACAACCTCGTCGGCGTGCCGCAGACGCTCCTCGCGATGCCGGTCGAGGCGCAGGCGGCGGTGATCGAGTGCGGGGCGAACCAGCGCGGCGAGCTGGCGCGGATGCGCGAGATCGCGCGCCCCGACGTGGTTGTAGTGACCAACGTGGACGCGGGCCACCTCGAGGGGTTCGGCGGCATCGACCGGGTGATGGAGGAGAAGCTCTCGCTCGCCGCGGGGGTCGCGACCGCCGTGGTCGGCTCGCGCCCCGCGCTCCTCGCGGACGCTGCGCGCGCGGTCGCCAAGCGGGTGGTGACCGTCTCCGCCACCGGCCCCGCCGACTGGACCGCCGAGGAGATTCGGCTTCTCCCCGACGGCCGCGCGCGCTTCCTCGTGCGGGGCGAGGTCGTCGAGCTGCCCGTCCCAGGGTGGCATCAGGTCGAGAACGCCCTCGCCGCGCTGGCGGCCGCCGACGCTGTGGGCGTCCCCCTCGTGGACGCCGTGCGGGGACTCGCGTCGGCGGCCCTCCCGTACGGACGCACCGCGGTGATGGAGATCGAGGGCGTCACTGTGATCGACGACACCTACAACGCGAACCCGCCCTCGGTGGCGGCGGCGCTCGATCTCCTGCAGGCGCTCCGCGGCGACCGGCGGGCGGTGCTCGTCCTCGGCACGATGCGCGAGCTGGGCGCCGCCTCGACCGACTTTCACGCCACCGTGGCCGAGTGGGCGGCGATGCTGCGGCCCGCCGTGATCGTGGCGATCGGCGACTTCGCCCCCGCCTTCGCGGCCCTCGGCGAGCACCCCGGGGGCGCAGAACTCCTCACCGGCGCCGCGCCGGGAGAGGTGGCGGAGCGGCTCAAGCAGCTGATCCGCCCCGGGGACATCGTGCTCTTCAAGGCGTCGCGCGGCGTGCGGCTCGAACAGCTCTTCCCCATCCTGTGGCCCTCGTACGGGGGCGGTGAGGCGCACTAGTGCTCTTCTGGCTGCTCTGGCCCTCCGCGCGGCATTCCGACCTGGCGAACCTCGTCAGCTACATCTCGTTCCGCGCGGGCGCCGCCGTCGTCACGGCGCTGGTGATCGCCTTCGCCGCCGGCCCGTTCATCGTGCGGAAGCTGACCGCCCTCAAGGTCGGGCAGATCGTCCGGGCCGACGGACCCGCCACCCACCTCGGGAAGCGCGGCACGCCAACGATGGGCGGCCTCATCATCCTCCTCGCCACCGTCGTGCCCACCGTGCTCTGGGCCCGCCTCGACAACCGGTTCGTGCTCGTGGCGCTCCTCGCCACCGTCTGGATGGGCGCGATCGGCTTCGTGGACGACTACCTCAAGATCGTACAGCGCCGGCCGCGCGGACTGGTCGCGAAGTACAAGATGGCGGGCCAGGTGACTTTCGGCCTCGCCCTCGGGTTCCTCCTCCTCGCCTTCCCGTGGACGGGCACCGTGCTGCCCCCCTCGTCCACCACCGTCCCGTTCTTCAAGTACGTCTACGTGGTGATGTGGCCGCCCCTCTACATCGCCTTCGTCACCTTCATCGTCGCGGGTTGCTCGAACGCGGTGAACCTCACCGACGGGCTCGACGGCCTCGCCACCGGCCTCTCCGCCATCGCCGCCATCACCTTCGCGGCCTTCGCATACCTCTTCGGCCGCGTGGACTCGTCGGAGTACCTCAAGGTCTTCTACCTGCCGGGCGCCGGCGAGCTCGCGATCTTCTGCGCCAGCCTGATGGGCGCCTGCATCGGCTTCCTCTGGTTCAACGCACACCCCGCCAAGGTGTTCATGGGGGACACCGGCTCCCTCGCCATCGGCGGCGCGCTCGGCACCGTGGCGATCCTCCTCAAGGCCGAGTTCCTCCTGGCGATCATCGGCGCCGTGTTCGTGGCGGAGACGGTCTCGGTGATGATCCAGACGGGCGTCTTCCGGTACCGCGCGCGGCGCTACGGGCGGGAGTACGCCAAGGAGCACCGCGTGTTCCGGATGGCGCCGCTGCACCACCACTTCGAGCAGAAGGGGTGGCACGAGTCCACGGTGGTGACACGGGCCTACATCCTCGGCATCCTCTGCGCGCTGCTGGCCCTCGCCACGCTGAAGATCCGGTGATCCCCGCGGCATGGCAGGGGCGGGAGGCGGCGGTGGTCGGCCTCGCGCGGAGCGGGCGGGCCGCCAGCCTGCTGCTCCGCACACTCGGCAACCCCGTCTACGCCTCGGACGCCGCCGTCTCCCCCACGCTCGAGGAGACCGCGCAGGCGCTGCGGCAGGCGGGGTGCGACGTGCAGCTCGGCGGCCACGACC
>JBEKGT010000112.1:0-6757 GCA_050012655.1 Gemmatimonadales bacterium
ACCGTCGAGGACGGGTGTCTGATCGGCATGGGGAGCATCGTGCTGGACTACGCCCGGGTGGGCGCCGGCTCGGTGGTGGGCGCGGGGGCGGTGGTGCTGGAGGGGATGCAGGTCCCGCCCGGCTCCCTCGTCCTCGGTGTCCCGGCCAAGGTCATCCGGCCGGTGGACGACGCCCTCCGCGGTCGCATCCGGCTCACTACGGAGCATTACGTCGAGCTGGCCCGGCGGCATCGGGACGGCGCGTACCATCGGATCGGGGCGTGACCGTACGCGAGGCCGGCAGCGCCTCGGTAGGTTTGTGATGTGCAAAGTGAAGAACTGAGGTAGTGACTAGGGATTCACGGGGTGTTGCCCGCACGGTATAACCGTTTAGCTTGTCACCCCGCTTTTCTTTACTGCCGCATCCACTTCAACGAAGAGCGGACGTCGCCCGGTCGGGACACTGTCCCGGCATCGCGGCGTCGTTGGGCACGGGAGAGGGAAGCACGATGGCTTTGAGCGATTCGGCCCGCCGGAAGGCGTTGCAGCTCAGCTCGAACGCGGTCACGGTGCTGCAGCGCCGGTATCTGGTGAAGGATGACGGCGGCAAGCCGGTCGAGGATCCGGCGGACCTGTTCTGGCGGGTGGCGCGAACCATCGCGGCGCCCGACCTGAGTTACGGGGCGTCGGAAGGGGCGGTGGAGGCGGTGGCGGAGGAGTTCTACCGCCTGATGGCCGAGCGGAAGTGGATGCCGAACAGCCCCACCCTGATGAACGCGGGTCGGCCCCTTGGCCAGCTCTCCGCCTGTTTCGTCCTGCCGGTGGCCGACGCCCTCTCCAATGGCAAGAGCGGCATCTACGACACCCTGCGGGCCATGGCGCTGGTGCACCAGTCGGGGGGCGGCACGGGCTTCTCCTTCAGCCGCCTGCGCCCCAAGAACGACGTGGTGCGCTCCTCGATGGGGGTGGCGTCCGGCCCCGTGTCGTTCATGAAGCTGTACGACGCCTCGACCGACGTGGTGAAGCAGGGCGGCACGCGCCGCGGCGCCAACATGGGCATCCTCCGGGTGGACCACCCCGACATCCTCGAGTTCATCGGCTGCAAGGACGACACCACCCAGATCACCAACTTCAACATCTCGGTGGCGGTCACCGACGCCTTCATGGAGGCGGTCAAGGACGGGCGGTCCTACGACCTCTTCCACCCCCGCACCCGCAAGGTCACCGGCCAGCTCGACGCCCGCGAGGTGTTCGCGAAGATCGTGAAGGGCGCCTGGAAGACGGGCGAGCCGGGCGTCTACTTCATCGACCGGGCGAACGAGTACAACCCGGTGCCGCAGCTGGGCGCCTACGAGGCGACGAACCCCTGCGGCGAGCAGCCGCTACTGCCCTACGACGTCTGCAACCTCGGCTCGATCAACCTCGGCCTGTTCGTGAAGGGGGGCGAGGTGGATTGGGAGGACCTGCGTCGTACGGTGCACCTGTGCACGCACTTCCTCGACAACGTGATCGACGCCAACCGGTACCCGATGCCCGAGATCGACGACCTCGCCAAGCGCATCCGGCGCATCGGCCTCGGCGTGATGGGCTGGGCGGACATGCTGGTCCGGCTGGGCGTGCCCTACAACTCGGCCGAGGCGGTGGAGTTCGGGCGGCAGGTGATGCGATTCGTGGACGAGGAGTCGAAGGTCGCCTCCGAGAAGCTGGCCGAGACCCGCGGCGTCTTCCCCGAGTGGGAGCGCAGCATCTGGGGCCCCGACGGGAGCTGCGCGCGCACCGGCGCCGGCGAGCGCGTCCGGCCGATGCGGCGCCTGCGGAACTGCAACCTGACGACCGTGGCGCCCACGGGGACGATCTCGATCATCGCCGGCTGCTCCAGCGGCATCGAGCCCCTCTTCGCTGTGGCGTTCCTGCGGAACCAGGCCGGCACCCTGATGACGGACGCCAACGAGGACTTCGTCCGGTACGCGAAGGAAGGGAACTGGTACTCCGACGAGCTGATGCAGAAGATCGCGGGGGAGGGCCACATCCACTTCCCGCAGGTGCCGGAGCTGCTGCAGCGGGTGTTCGTGACGGCGCACGACGTGACGCCGGAGTGGCACATCCGGATGCAGGCGGCGTTCCAGGAGTTCACCGACTCCGCCATCAGCAAGACCTGCAACTTCCCGCAGGCGGCCTCGGAGGAGGACGTCCGGAAGATCTACGAGCTGGCGTTCGAGCTGCAGTGCAAGGGCGTGACGGTCTACCGCGACGGCAGCCGCGACATGCAGGTCCTCTCGACGGGCAGGACCGCGAAGGACGTGGCCCACAGCCGGAGCGGGGCCCCGGCGCCGGGCGCCGCGGTGGACGGCGGCGAGCCGCCCTTCGAGGTGGAGCGGGAGATGGCAGACCTGCGCGGGCAGGTGGCCGAGCTGGAGGCGGAGCTGGACCGGGTGCGGCGCGAGCTGCACGTCGCCGAGTCGGAGAACGCCCAGCGCCGCGCGAAGCGCTCGCGCCCCGACCTGCTGCGCGGTATGACGCGTCGGATCGAAACCCCCCTCGGCACCGCCTACGTCACCATCACGGAGGACGAGAAGGCGCAGCCGTTCGAGATCTTCATCTCCCTCGGCAAGGCTGGCGCGCCCCTGATGGCGGACGTGGAGGCCATCGGCCGCCTTATCTCCCTGGGCCTGCGCTCGGGCATCCCGATGTCGGAGATCCACCGCCAGCTGCGCGGCATCTCGAGCGACCGCGTCATCGGCCTCGGCCCGAACAAGGTGATGAGCGTGCCGGACGCCATCGGCATCGCCATCGAGAAGTGGATGCAGGAGAAGCACGAGGGCGTGCAGCAGGAGCTCCTCTCGTCCCAGGCGCCCGCCACCCTCTCCCCGCGGACGGTGGCGGTCAAGCCGCCTTCGCCCCAGGCGGAAGAGGCCCTGGCCGAGCTGGAGTCGCCCCGGAGGGAGCATGCCTTCGTCGGCGCGTGCCCCGACTGCGGCTCGCAGCTCGAGTTCGCGGAAGGGTGCATGAAGTGCCACGTCTGCGGATACAGTGAATGTGGGTGATGAGTGATGGGTGATGAGTGATACGTGATGGGTGATAAGTGATGGAGCCGGCCCCTGTGGTAGAGGGGGCCGGCCTCGTTTCCAAGCCCGCACCGGGAGATCTGATGCCGCGCCTGAACCGTCTCGTCGCTTTCGCCGCTCTCGCCACCCTGGCCGCCTGCGCGCCGGCGGGCGCACCACGACTCACCGACGCCCACCGCGCCGCTATCGCCGACAGCGTGCGCGAGCTGGCGAACACGATGGCCGCCGCGGTCCGCGTGCATGGCTACCGCGGCTTCAACACGGAGATGGACAGCGCGCCCGGCTACCTCTGGGCGTACAACGGGATGCTCCCGTTCGCGTCCTTCGACTCGATGGCGGCGTGGACCCGCTCCGAGCCGGAGGCCGCCACGCGCGAGGTCTTCGCCTGGGACACCCTGCGCATCCAGGTGATCGCCCCCGGCGTCGCCGGCTTCGCGGCCGGGTACAGCGAGACGCGGCCCGACAGCACCGGGACGCCAAGGACCGAGAAGGGGATCTTCACCGCGGTGGCGGTGCACCGCGCGGGCGGTTGGAAGTTCACGACCGCGCACACATCGACCTTGCCGCCGCCCCCGCCCCCCGCGCCGGTGCGGAAGGGACGCAAGTAGAGCACCGCGTGCCGCGTACCGCGCACCGCTTACCGCGTACCGCAATCGCCATCGTGTGACGTCTGCCGCACAGCGAGAGGGGCCGGCTCCGGAGAACATCCCGGCACCGGCCCCTCTCGTGCTTCATCGGTCAACGGTTCACGGTCTCCTCGGCGTCCGGTTCTCGCACGCCGGCCGGCGCGGCGGCGTGTCTAGCGCTGGACCGGCTCCGTGTCGGAGATGCCCCGGATATCCAGGCGCACCACCCCGTCCCGCGACGAGGCGTCGAGGATGCTTCGGAACTTCGCGCCGAACTCCACCTCATCCGCCTTGTACGACGAGCGGACGTGCACCGTCTGGGCCGAGGTCTCGTCGTAGGCGCTGAGGAGGATCAGGAACTCGGCGTCGGAGGCGCGGAGCCGCTCCGCCGTCCACCCGTGCAGGGGACTCGCCGCGTCGATCGGGTGCACCACGGTCCACGAGAGCGGGAAGAACGACACCCGGTGCCGCTCGAGGGGCAGCTCGTCGAACTCCCGCACGCCGTCCGGCTGCTTCCACGACATCGAGACTTTCGCCTCCACCTCGACGAGCTGGCTGCTCCGCGCGTTGGCCAGCCGGAACATGAAGCCCGTGATCCCCTCGTAGGGTGCGACGACCGCGTGCCGGCTGAAGATGACCTGCGGGTTGGGCCGTGCGAAGCGCGCGAACCCGATGCCCGCCACCACCGCGAACCCCAGCAGCCCCACCAGCGATTCCACCGCCACCAGGATGTTCGCCGCCAGGCCGTCCGGGCTGACGCGTCCGTAGCCGATGGTGGCGAGGGTCTGGACGCTGAAGAAGAACGCCTGGGCGAAGCGCGCCGGGAGGGAGCCGTCGCCCGCCGGCCCCTCGAGCGCCCCGGGGCCGCACGCCACGTACGCCGCAGCGAAGACGGAGTTGATTGCGACGTAGCCCACCGCCGCGAGCGCGAGGAAGCGGGGCCACGTGACGGTCAGCAGGAAGTGATAGAGGGAGATGGACTCGAAGAAGCGGAGCCCCGTCCGCTCGACGTTGAAGCTGCCGTCGCGGTTGAGGAGCCGGCGGCGGCTCCGCGCGGCGACGACGCCACCGAAGCCGAGGTCGGGGTTCTCCGGCACCTCTCGGGGCGGGGCGCCGGTCGGGGGTGTGCCGGGTGTGGTCACGGGCGGTGGAGAGTCGCCGCGACGCCGGAGGCCGTCAAGGCCGGGACCCGCCGCCCGCACCGAGAGGCGCGGCCGCGCCGTTCCGCACCGCGCCCGGCGCGAGCACGATGACCTGCCCCCACATGGATGGCTGATGCGCCGGAATGTCGCAGAGGAACGTGTGGATGCCCGCCCGCCGCGCGATCCACGTCGCGTGCGTGGTTGACTGCCCCGGGAGGCCGACCGCCAAATCGCCGAGGACGAAGGTGTGGGCGTCGTCCTCCGGGTTCACGAAGCGGAAGCGCACCGTGTCCCCCTCGACGACCGTGACGGTGCTTGGCACGAAGGCATACACCTCGCGGCCCGCGAGCACGCCGCCCGGGGCGAAGTCGCGCGAGAGGAAGGGGTAGATGCGGCCCATCTCCTTGGTCAGCAGCGGCACCGCGGTGAGGGTCACGTCCCGCGCGCGGGGGACGTAGGCCGCACCGCCGCCGGGCGCGCACGCCGAGCAGGCCGCCACGACGAGCGCGACGAATGGTCGAGATGGTCTCATGATGGGTGGAGAGTGTCCAGGGCCGGGCGAGGCGTCAAGCGGGTCGCATGGTGGCCGCGTTGCGCCATCCGGACGGCGTTGCCGCCGGGGCGGGCGCGGCGCAACTTTGTGGCCCCCGCCCGCACCCGCGGCGGGTGACCCGGACGTCGAGGCGAATGCCGTGCCCATCCATGCTGCAGAGCCCACCATGCCCCATCCCGGCGACCTCCCCTCCGCGGAGTTCCGCGCCGCGATGCACCGCGCTGCCGACCTCGCGGCCGACTACCTCGAGCACGTGGGCGAGTACCCCGTGCTCTCGCGCGCCAAGCCCGGTGCGGTGCGCGCGGCGCTGCCGGCTTCGCCCCCCGAGCGCGCCGAGCCGATGGACGCGATCCTCGCCGACTACAAGCGCATCGTCGAGCCGAACCTGACGCACTGGAACCACCCCGGCTTCATGGCGTACTTCGGCATCACGGGCTCGGGGCCGGGCATCGTGGGCGAGACCCTCGCCGCGGCGCTCAACGTCAACGCGATGCTCTGGCGCACTTCACCGGCGGCCACGGAGCTGGAGGAACTGGTCACCGACTGGATGCGGCAGCTCGTCGGCCTCCCGGATGGTTTCCGCGGCCACATCAACGACACCGCGTCGGTCAGCAGCTTCGTCGCCCTCGCCGTGGCGCGGCACCGCGTTCCGGGGCTCGACATCCGCGCCAAGGGCCTCGCGGGGCGCCCCGAGGTGCCGGCGCTCACCGTCTACTGCAGCGACCAGGCGCACTCCTCCATCGACAAGGCCGTGATCGCCCTCGGCATCGGCCACGAAAACCTGCGGAAGATCCCCTGCGACGAGGCGTTCCGGATGGATGTGGCGGCGCTGGCGAAGGCGGTCGCCGCCGACCGCGCGGCGGGCCGGCTCCCCATCGCTGTCGTCGCCACCGCGGGCACCACCTCGACCACCAGCGTGGACCCGCTCCCCGCCATCGCGGACGTGGCGCAGCACGAGGGGATGTGGCTGCACGTGGACGCCGCCTACGCCGGCAACGCCGCAGTCTGTCCCGAGTACCGGGCGCTGCTCGCGGGGTGGGAACGCGCCGACTCGATCGTCCTCAATCCCCACAAGTGGCTCTTCACGCCGGTGGACTGCTCGCTCCTCTACCTCCGCGACGTCGAGCTGCTCCGGTCCGCGTTCTCCCTCGTCCCCGAGTACCTGCGCACGCCGGAGGCGGGCGTCACCAACCTGATGGACTACGGCATCCAGCTCGGCCGCAGGTTCCGCGCCCTCAAGCTGTGGATGGTGATCCGCGGGTTCGGGGCGGAGGGCATACGCGAGCGGATCCGCCATCATTGCGCGTTGGGGAGGGCGTTCGCGGAGTGGGTCGCGCGTGAGCCCGGATTCGAGGTCGTGGCGCCGGTGCCCTTCAGCACCGTGTGCTTCCG
>JBEKGT010000113.1:0-6735 GCA_050012655.1 Gemmatimonadales bacterium
CGTGACCTGTTGCGTGGGTTGGCCGAGGAGCGGCACGCTGCGCCAGGTGATCGAGATGTGATCGCTGGCGACCACGTCCTCCACGGCCCCGCCCCCGCCCAGGTTCGGCGCGAGGTCGGCGTAGAGCGGCGCGATGGTACCCCCGCTGGTGTCCTGCAGCAGCGCCAGCGCGCCGTCGACGCCGACCGTACCGGCCGGGAACACGGTGACGTAGCCGTTGCTGGTCACCCGGATGCGCTGGTACGAGACGCCGAAGAAGGGGAAAGCGAACGGGAGGTCGAGCGCCTGAGCGCAGTTGTCACACGAAGAGACGGTTTCGAGGCGTGTGGCGGTGGCGGAGTCCCAGGAGGCGACGAGGAGTCGGGCGGTGGCACCGACCCGGCTGGTGGAGGCGCTGACGATCGTGGCCCCGGGCCGCATCCCCACGAACGTGCCGTTTCCCGCGGCTCGTGCCACCGATGGGTCGAAGCTCGCCCAGACCGGCGTCACGCCGAACACGAGCGAGCTGTCGGCGCGTTGGGCCGTGGCGGTGAACGGCGCCGCCTGAGTCCCGGTCACCACCAACGCCAGCGCCGGGGCGAGGGCGAGCGTGGCGGCGGACGCGGAGTCGCCACCCGCGGCAGCGCCGAGAGGATACAGGGTGATGGTCACCGGCGCGTTGGTGCCGGCGCCAAGGTCCACCGTGGTGTCGCCGGCCGCGAGCGAGTCGCCGGCGGCGCTGAACGCCGTGGCGCGGATCCGCCGCTGCGGCCCCGCGGGAAGGGAGAGGGCGGTGACCACCGGTGCCGTCGCAGCCGGATTCACCGGGAGGTTGTAGCGCAGCGGCACGTCGATGTCCGTGGAAGACACCGTGATCGTCAGCGTTCGCACCAGAGAGTCGAGTGTCGCGAGCTGGAGGCTCACCGTCGCGCGCGCGGTGGACGAGCCACGCCCGGCCGTGGGTGCGCCAAGTTCGCCGCAGGCGGAGAGCCCCAGGAGGGCGGCAACTCCACAGACGGCGAGCCTGGCGCGACGCCACGAGGGGAGCGCGCCGGGGGTATTCAGATCACGGCTCCGCAGCCCGGTTCAGCCCCGCTCGTCTCACGCCTGCGCGGCGCAGCACCGCCGCAGGCTGGTGTACCGGCTCGAGTCGGGCCGCGGTAGCCGGACTCTATCGGCGGGAATGCCGCGACCGGTGTGGGCATGCTCGCGGTCGCGGACGGGACGGCCACGGCTACCGGAGTGCTGGACAGCGCGGCCGCTCGGCCCAACTGGCCCGCGTCGTTCCAGCCCCAGCAGTACGCGGCGCCGGCCGCCGTGGCGCCGCAGGCGGTCCAGCCGCCGCCGGCGATGATGGTCAATGCCTGGCCGCCGCTCACCGCGAGAGGTGTGGTCGAGTGATCGATGGTCCACGAGCCGATGCCGAGCTGGCCCTGCTCGTTGGAGCCCCAGCAATACGTGGTGCCGCCGGCGGTCGTGCCGCAGGTGTGCACGTCACCCGCGGCGATGGCGGTGAAGACGTGGCCCCCGGAGACGGCGACGGGCTGCCAGGCGGGGAACCCGAAGTAGTAGCCGCCGCCCCAGCAGTACGCGGCACCGGCGGCCGTGAGGCCGCAGGCGTGGTCGTTGCCGATGGCGATGGAGGTGAACGCCAGGCCGCCCAGGACGGCGGTCGGCACGGACTTGTTCACGTTCGTGCCGTCACCGAGGGCCCCGTAGGTGTTGTCGCCCCAGCAGTAGGCCGCGCCCGCCGGCGTCAGGGCGCAGGTCGAGTAGCCGCCGGTGTAGATGGATGCGAAGGTGAGGCCGCCTCGCACGGGCGTCGGCACGCTCCTGTTGACGGTCGTGCTGTCGCCGAGTTCACCGCTGGAGTTCTGGCCCCAGCAGTAGGCGGTGCCACTGCTCAGGGCGCACTCGTGCCACGAGCCATCCCCGGTCGCGAGCGCGGTGAACGGCCCCCCGGTGACCGCGGCGGGCGTGGAGTGGCCACTCAACGTGCCGTCGCCCAGCTCGCCGTAGTAGTTCGCACCCCAGCAGTAGATGGTTCCGCCGCTGGTGGCGAGACCGCACGTGGCGTTGGGACCGGCGTGCAGCGCGAGCCATGTGTAGCCGCCGGAGATGGCGGTGGGCGTGGCGACGTTCGCGGTCGAGCCGTTGCCGAGTTCGCCGGAGCCGCCTGAGCCCCAGCAGTATCCCGCCCCACCCGACACCAGCCCGCAGGCGTGGCTGCCGTCGCCGGTGAGGGCGGTGAAGGCCAGCCCGCCCGCCACCGCTGTGGGTGTCAGAGAGGTGCTGCCGGTGCCGGCACCGAGCTGTCCGTACACATCGGCGCCCCAGCAGAACATCTGCCCGTAGATGCTCACGCCGCACGCGTGGAAGTAGCCCACGGCAATCGCCTGGAACGCCTGCCCGCCCGTCACCGCCACGGGCGTGGTACTGTTGGTGCGTGTGCCGTCGCCGAGCTGGCCGTTGTAGTTGCTGCCCCAGCAATACGCGGCGCCACTCAGCGTCAGGCCGCACGTGGAGGTGGTGCCGGACGTGATGCTCTGGAACGCGAGGCCGCCGCTGACGGCCCTCGGCACGAGGCGGTTCGTCGTCGTTCCGTCGCCGAGGTTCCCGTAGTAGTTAGTGCCCCAGCAGTACGCGGCGCCGCTCATCGTCAGGCCGCAGGTAATGCTGGCGCTTGTGATGACGCGCTGGAAGGTCAATCCACCACTGACCGCCGTCGGCGAGGGACGGTTCGTGGTCGTGCCGTCGCCGAGCCTCCCGGTCCCATTGTAGCCCCAGCAGTAGGCGATTCCGCCCGTCACGAGTCCGCACTGTTGGTTGAACCCGACCGTGAGCGAGGTGAAGCGGAGGTCGCCCGAGTTCGCGATCGGCGTGCTGGAGCCGGTGGAAGGGCCGCTTCCAAGTTGGCCATAGGAATTGTCGCCCCAGCAGTAGACCACGCCCGTGGTGGCCAGGCCGCAGGTGTGGTACTGTCCCGCTCCGATGGAGACGAACGTCAGTCCGCCCGCTACGGCGACGGGGGTGGTCTCGGGACTGACGGTGGTGCCGTCGCCGAGTTGCCCGTAGTCATTGCGGCCCCAGCAGTAGGCGGAGCCGTCCGTCGCCAGGGCGCACGAGTGCCAGTAGCCGACACTCAGGGCCTTGTAGGTGCGACTGCCGTCCAGGAGCACGGGCGTCGCCGAAGCGTAGGTGCTGGACGTCAGATAGCCGTAGTAGCTCGCGCCCCAGCAGTAGATGTGACCGCTGGTATTGAGGGCGCAGGTCCGCATGTAGTTCGCCGAGAGGGCCGCTACCGGCCCGGCGATCACCTGGAGGCTCCGGCTCGCGGAGACGCCGCCGTACACCGCCACGATCACCGTCGTGCCTCCACGCTGACCTCGCGCCACCCCCGTCACCGTGTCGATCGTGGCGATGGCCGGGTTGGCGCTCGCCCAGCGCGGCCGCACACCCGTCAGGGTTCGGCCCGCCTGGTCCTTGATGGTCGCCGCGTACGTGACGGAATCACCCGTGCCGATAGCCGTGTCGCTCGGCGTGAGCGAGATGGTGACGCTCCCGAACGACATCACGATCGGCACGTCGCCGTTCAGCGCCAGCAGCACGAGGCTCAACGACGGGTTGCTCCCCGGCTGCAGCGTCAGCGTCGTATCGGCGCGGTGCGTGTTGACGCCCAGGGAGTCGAACGCCTTGGCGGTGAAGTGCCGCTGGGAGCCGGCGGGGATCGACATCGTGCCGCTAGCGGTGCCGCTCACCACGGGGATGTTGAACACCAGCGTGGAGTCGATGCCCGGTCCGCTCACCGAGATCGCCAAGGTCCGCACGTAGGCCGGCCCGTTGGCCGAGAAGGTCAGCGTGGCCGCGGCGCCGCGCTCCGGGCCCAGCGCCGTCGTGTCCTTGCAGGCGCTGAGGCCAACGGCGAGCACGAGCGTCCCGGCGCCGAACAGCCAGGTGCGAAGATGCCTCGACATACTGCTACCTCCAGTGGTGGAAACCCGGATGCGTCGACGCTGCGGTCGCAGTCCAAACGGCCGTGACTGGCGCGGGGCAGTCGCACGTCCCTCGCTCCAGGCCATCGCTTTGGAGTGGTGTGCAATGTTAGGCGGGAGCGACATCTCAGCGGATGGGCAGGAGTTGCCTATGCCCCGCGCGGGCCCTGGCGTCCCAACGAGCCATCTCGAGAGCACCCAACCCATTGTGCCGCAACCGCCTATGCGTGATGCGATTGCACCTTGACCCCAGCCACCGGTGGGCATAGCCTACAGTCCCTATCTGATTTGCCACGGTAGCATCGGTACGGGTTCCAGCACTCCACCAGAGTCCTGGCGTGTCGCGCACGGCGTGCGGCGCATGCAGGAGAGACGGCAGAAACGTGCGTCATCGGATGCGGTCCGAAGAGACGGGGCAGGTCCGTGAGCTCGCCCCGCTCCGATTCCAGGAGGGCGCCAGACAACTCTCCCCCAGCTGGTACCGACTTAGTGCCCCAAATCCGAATGATTAGCTCGGGATTTTCTTTGTCCGCCAGCGACCTCGCTGGCCTGCAGGCGTCGCTCCAGACGCTGCTGTCCCCCTTCGACCATCCGACTGTGGATGCCTGGCGCCTCGCGGTCAATCGCAGCCTGCAGCAGCTGCTGGACGCGGACAAGGCGACGTTCGCTCTCCCCCCCGCCAACGGCGAGCGGGAGTACTTCAGCGAGCAGTTCGACTACTCCGGCCTGAGGCCTTCGCTTCCAGAGTGGCAGGCGATCTGCGAACCGCGCTTCCATACGATCGAGCGGGCGGTCAGCCTCGGCGTGTTCAGCAGGCGCATGCTGTTCCAGCCCTGCTGGTCGGCGTTCCGGCGGAGCGCGTACTACAACGAGTTCATCGTGCCGCTTCGCGCCTACGACTCCCTCGGGATCCGCGTCCGGGCGGGCCGCGAGCACAGGGTCTGCTGCCTGCTCGTCCACCACGAGAGGCCGGCCGGCAGGCGCTTCGGCCGGCGGGGCGTCGCGCTCGCCCGTCTCCTCCTGCCGGCGTTCAAGAGCGCGGTGGGCAGCTACCTCCATCTGCGCGAACTGCGCGCCGGCCTCGACGCCACGATCGACGGCCTGGGCGAGGGCGTGCTCCTCGCCGACGCGACCGGCACGCCGGTTCATCAGAACCCGTCGCTCACGCGGATGCTCGCGCTCAACCCCGAGCGCGACCGACTGGAAGCCGCCCTGCGCCGGGTGGCGGGCGGGCTGGCGCGCTTCGCGGGGGTGACGCGTCGCACTGAGCGTGATGCGCTTCCTGAGCCCGTCATCGCCGCCGTCCGCACGGCCGTTGCGGACTACCGGCTGCGCGGCACCTATCTGGCGGGCGCGCTCGACGGGACGGGCACGGTCGTCCTGGTGACGGTGGATCGGGCCGACGCGACGAGCGTGCCGGTTTCCCTCCTGGGGGAGCGTGGGAGGCTGACGGCGCGGGAGTGCGAGGTCGCGCTGCTGCTGGCGCGCGGCCGGTCGGACGCGGCGATCGCGCGAACGCTGGGGATCAGCGTCCATACCGCGCGCCACCACGCCGAGAGCGTGCGGCTCAAGCTGGACGTTCGCTCTCGCGCGGACGTCGATGCGGCGGTCCGGAGCCTCTGCAGCGGACCGGCAGCACTTCCGTCGGGGGCGGACGCCGGGCGGCACTGACGCGGGCCTGCAACGGGGATGCGATCGGGGAGGGATTGGCGTGGCTGTAGCTTCCGCGCCGTGAGACGCAGAAGGGCCCGCCAGCGCGGCGGGCCCCTTTCACAGCTCACCCCATCACTCATCACCTCTCACCTCTCACTCATCACGCATCACCCATCACGGCTTCACCCAGACATTGTTGCTGCGGTCCACATCCGGGAAGCCGTGTTCCGCGTCAATCTCCACGCGCGTGACGGTCTTGCCGCGCGGCACCGTCACCGTCGCCGCACGGACGCCGGAGAGCCACGTGGCCACGGGCACCTCGCGCTTCAGCGTCGTGCCGTCCGCCAGGGTGATGGTGAGCCGCGCCGGCATCGGCACGTCGCCCAGGTCGCGCACCACGATCGCCGTCCCGGCGGGCGTCGCCGTCACGCTCCCCACCGCCTGGTCCAGCGTCCACGTCTCGTAGTACCAGCTCCGCCAGAACCACGAGAGGTCCTGGCCGGCCGCGGTGTTGAAGCTGTCGAAGAAGTCCCACGGCAGCGGGTGCTTGAAGCGCCAAGTGCGCAGGTACTTCTGGTAGCTGCGGTTGAAGGCGTCGGCGCCAAGGAGGGTGCGCAGCGTCTCGAGCACCGAGGCCGGCTTGGCGTACGAGGCGACGCCGTACTGCATCCCACCGTACTGGAAGTCCGACCAGCGCATCATCTCGCCTTCGTCTCCGGTCCGCGCGAACTCGACGTAGTCCTTGAAGTCCTCGAGGTCGCTGCCGGTGCCGGGGTACATCTCCCGCGACGCCATCTGCTCGTTGAAGGACGTGGTCCCCTCGTCCATCCACGCGTAGCGGCGCTCGTCGGTGTTCACGATCATCGGCACCCACTCGTGCCCCAGCTCGTGGGCGATGACGCCGAACATGTCGCGCGGCTGGGCGTTGTCGTAGCCGCCGATGAGCGTCATCATCGGGTACTCCATCCCGCCGCCGATGATGTCGCCCCCCTCCACTGCGGTGGCGTGGGAGTACGGGTACGGCACGCCGGTGTAGCGCGAGTGGAAGGCAATGCTGCGCTGCGCGTCGCGCGCCCCCTCCCGCCACAGCGGGTGGCCGGCCCGATAGACC
>JBEKGT010000114.1:0-6734 GCA_050012655.1 Gemmatimonadales bacterium
GACCGCGACCGCCGGGATCCCCTCGGCGCCGGCACGCGCCTCCTCCTCGCGCCGGGCGGCGCCCAGATCTACTACGGGGACGAACTGGCGCGCCCCCTCACCGTCGCGTCCGCCGTGGGGGACGCCAACCTCCGCTCGTTCATGAACTGGGGGGATCTGGAGCGCGGCGGCCCGACCGCCGAGGTCCTCAGGCACTGGCGGAAGCTGGGGCAGTTCCGCCGGGCGCATCCGGCCGTGGGGGCGGGGGAGCATCACATGCTCCGGGCCGAGCCGTACATCTTCAGCCGCACCCTGGATGCGAACGGGCGCACCGATCGGGTGCTCGTGGCGATGGACCTGCGGAGGGGCTTCAAGAGCATTCCCGTCTTCGGCGTGTTCCCGAACGGCACGGACCTGGTGGACGCCTACTCGGGAGAGATGGGGACGGTGCGGAACGACTCCGTGGCGCTCACCACCGGGTACGGCCTGTTGCTCCTGAGCGAGGGGCTCCCCGAGGGGGCGAACGACTCCGTCGTCGTCTACGTCACCAACAACTACGAGGTCCCGATGGAGATCGTCGCTTTCGGCTCCGGGACCAGCTACCGGATGGGAGTGGTGAACCCGGGCATCGAGAGCCGCTTCGTGCTCCGCCGGGCGATGCTGGCCACGACCGGCGACGTCGGCTTCGTCGTCCACGCCAGCGGGTACGGGCCGCAGAAGACCATCGAGTCGATCCGGATCGCGCCCGGCGACACGGTGGACGTCGTGATCGCGACCTTCCTCGCCGGGAGCCGCGCCGTCGTCAGGCCGTAGCGCCGTCGGGCCGGGCATCGGCGCGGGATGGCTCGGACGCGCCGCGCGCGTCCCGGGCCGTCAGCGCCGCCGGCCGAAGAGGAAGGTGAGCGGGTCCTCGAGCCGCGCGCGCCACGAGGCCTCGTTGTGCGTGGCGCCCTCGTAGCGGCGGATCACGAAGTCCCCTCCCTCCACGAGTCCCTGCCCCAGCAGCCACGCGCGCACGGCCGCGTGCGTCGGCCCGTACGCGGAGTCGAGTCCGAACGAGCCGTAGTCGAAGCGGTAGCGCGCCGCCCTCGGCGCCGTCATTCCCGCCGCGATGTCGCGAACGACGTACGGCGTCGTGTCCGGCGTGGCCGATGTGACGACGCCGGGGATGTTCTGCGCGACCACCGCCTCCGAGAGGGGGAAGTGCGTGGACTCGCAGCCGCAGGCGCCGAAGGCCTCCGGGTGGTGCGTCACCAGGTAGAAGGAGAGGAGCCCGCCCATGGACGAGCCCATCGCGGCGGTGTTCTCCGGCCCCGTCCGCGTGCGGAACGCCGCGTTGACCCGCGGCATCAGCTCCTCGATGAGGAAGCGGGCGTAGGCGGGGGCGCCGTGCCACGGTGAGTACTCCGTGAACCGCGCCTCCGAGTTCCAGACGCCGACGACGATGATCGGCGGGATGACGCCGCGCCGCACCAGCCGCACCACCGCCTCGTCCACGCCCCAGTCGGTGCCGGTGTTCGCGATGCGCGGGTCGAAGAGGTTCTGGCCATCGCTCATGTAGAGGACGGGGTAGCGCGTGCCCGTGGCGGTGTCGTAGCCCGGCGGGAGCCAGATCTCGACGTGCCGCGTGTGCTGCAGGAACCGGGACGCGACATCGGTCCAGTACACGAGTCGGCCCTGGACGCCGGAGCCCTGCCAGTCGGCGATGTACTCCCGCACGTCCTTCTTGAAGCTGGTGATCTCGTGCACGACGTCGGTGTCGCGGCTCAGGACGAGCCGATAGTTCGGCGGGACGGCGCCGGCGGGGCCGAGCGCCTCCCGGTCCCAGGAGCCGAGCGTGAACTTGTACTCGAATGACGTGCCGGGAGGCGCCGTGACCCGCGCGGTGCGCTGACCCCCTCCACCGGTCATGGCGAGCCCATCGGCGCGCCACGGTCCGAGCTGGGGAAGACTGCCGGCGAGATAGACGGGGCCGGTGCCATCCGGCACGCGAACGGAGATGGACGCCGTGCAGCATTGGGAGGCGGGCTGCCGGACGGACGGACGCGCAGCGGCGCCGGGCGAAGCGGCGAGCAGGGCGGCGAGTGCGAGGGACAGGGGCATGGGCGGACCCTCCACGAGGCGTACCGCGGCGCGGATGACGCAACCTACGCCGCAGCGCCCCGGTGGCCAAGGCGCGTGTGGATCAGCGGGCGATGAACTGACCCGCGGCGGGAAGGATGTCGCCCGAGCCGTCGAAGAGCGCGAGGGAGCCGCCGCCCCAGACCGAGAGGTCGCTCACCTGGATCGCCTCCGGGTACCACCACATCACGCCGGCGCCGCGGCCGTTCGGCACGGCCGCGACGGCATCGAGGACATCCCGCAGAAACTGCGCCTGGCCCTGAGCGGTGACGGGCCATGTCATCGCGGCGAGGTCGGTGGCCATGGACTCCCAGCCGCCGGCGCGCCAGGGATAGGACGTCTCGACGACCGCGACGTCCTTGCCGTAGCGGAGCGCCGTCGCGCTCAGGTTCGCCTGGAGCTGGCCCAGCGTGCCGTGCCACCAGGGGTAGTAGCTCAGGCCGATGAGGTCGTACGGAACACCGTACTTGGCCATATGGTCGAAGAACCACTGCGTGCCGCCTGTGTCGCCTCCCTGCGAGTAGTGCAGCATCACCCGGAGGGAGTCGCCGGGGCCGAGCGCCGCGCGGACGCCGCGGATGCCCGCCTTGAGGAGGCGCGTGAAGTGGTCCCACTCCGCAAGCGTATCGCCGCCGGGGACATAGAGCTGCCCGGAGGGCCAGAGCATGCCGGCATCCACTTCGTTCCCCACCTGGACGATGTCCGGCAGCACGCCCGCCTGTCTGAGCTGGGCGATCACGCTGTCGGAGTAGGTCTCGACCTGCTGCTCGAGCGAGTCGAAGGCGAGGCTCGCCCAGGCGGCGGGCGTGGTCTGGTGGCCGGGGTCGGCCCAGGTGTCGGAGTAGTGCAGGTCGAGGAGGAGCCGGGCGCCGGCCGCCTTAATCCGTTCGGCCATGCGCAAGGTGTAGGCGAGGTCGTTGACCCGGACGTCCTGGTGATCGGGGTTCACGAAGAGGCGGAGCCGGAAGACGGTGCTCCCGTGGGCGTGCAGGATGGTGATGGCGTCCCCCGCCTGGCCGGCGTCACGGAACACCGCTCCGCCCTGCTCGATGCGCTCCAAGGCCGAGATGTCGGCGCCGAGGAAGGCGGATCCGAGCGACAAGGGCTCGGTGGGCGCGCTTCCATCGCAGGCGAAGAGGAGGGCGAGGGACCCCGCCGCGAGCAGTTTGACGACTCGAATGGTCATATATCCCGTGGCGACTTGCCGGGTGCGAGACTTGCACGGATTCCTGGAAGGTCTACCCGCCGGGGCGTATGTTGGAAAGGGCGATCCAGGCCCGCCTCCCTGCACGCCGGCAGCGCAGCGTCCAGATCCGTCCCATTCACCGAGAACACAATATGGCCACGACACGCCGTCTCGCTATCCTACTGAGTCTCATCCTGCTCGGGTGCGGTCGCGCCGGGCCCGCCCGGTTCACGCCCGACAATCCCTTCGCCAACGCCAGCACGCTCTTCGACCAGGCGCCGCCGTTCAACAAGATCCACGACGCCGCGTACCAGCCGGCGCTGGAGGAGGGGATGCGGCTGCAGCTCGCCGAGGTCGCCGCCATCGCGAGGGACACCGCGACGCCGACGTTCGACAACACGATCGTGGCGCTCGAGCGCTCGGGCGTGTTGCTCCACCGCGCGAGCAAGGTCTTCTTCGCCCTCGCCAGCGCGAACACCGACGACACGATCCAGAAGGTGCAGGAGGTCGAGGCCCCCAAGCTCGCCGCGCACAGCGACGCGATCTTCCTCAACGACACGCTCTTCCGCCGGATCAAGAGCTTGTACGACCGGCGGGCCACGCTCGGCCTCGACTCGGTGCAGGCGTTCCTGGTGCAGCGCTACTATCGCGACTTCGTGCGCGCGGGGGCGCTGCTCAGTGATTCGGACAAGGTGCGGCTGCGCGCCCTGAATCAGGAGGAGGCGACGCTCAGCACCGAGTTCCAGAAGCGGCTCCTGGCCGCGACCAAGGCAGGCGCGGTCGTCGTGGACGACTCGACCCAGCTCGACGGCTTGAGCGCGGGGGAGCGGGCCACCGCCGCGAAGGCCGCGACGGACCGCAAGCTCGCCGGCAGGTGGCTGCTGCCGCTGCAGAACACGACGCAGCAGCCCCTCCAGGCCTCGCTCCGGAACCGGGCGCTGCGGGAGCGCCTCTTCCGCGCCTCCACCACGCGGGCCGAGCGGGGCGACAGCAACGACACCCGCGAGATCATCCGACGCCTGGCCCAGCTCCGCCCGGAGCGCGCCCGGCTCCTGGGCTTCCCGACGCTCGCCGCCTACGTGCTCGACGACCAGATGGCGAAGACGCCCGACGCCGCGATCAAGTTGCTGACCGACCTTGTGCCCGCCGCCACGGCCAAGGCGCGGAGCGAAGCGGCCGCGATGCAGACGCTGATCAACGCGCAGCATGGCGGCTTCCAGTTGGCGCCGTGGGATTGGCAGTACTACGCCGAGCAGGTGCGCACGGCGCAGTACGCCCTCGACGAGTCGCAGATCAAGCCGTACTTCGAGCTGGACCGCGTGCTGCGGGACGGCGTCTTCTTCGCGGCGCACGAGCTGTACGGGCTCACCTTCACCGAGCGGAAGGACCTGCCGGTCTACCATCCGGACGTACGCGTCTTCGACGTGTTCGACGCCGCCGGCACGTCCATCGGGCTCTTCTACTGCGACTACTTCAAGCGGGACAACAAGCAGGGGGGCGCCTGGGAGGACACGTTCGTGGACGGCAGCTCCCTCCTCGGCACCAAGCCGGTGTTCTTCAACGTCGCCAACTTCACCAAGCCGGCCGCGGGCCAGCCCGCGCTGCTGACCTACGACGACGTGACGACGATGTTCCACGAGTTCGGGCACGGGCTGCATTCCCTCCTCACCACCGTGCGGTACCCGCGGCTGGGCGGCGCCAACGTGCCGACCGACTTCGTCGAGTTCCCCTCGCAGTTCAACGAGCACTGGGCGCTCTATCCGACGGTGCTCGCCCACTACGCGAAGCAGTACCAGACGGGCCAGCCGATGCCGCAGGCGCTGGTGGACAAGATCAAGCGGGCGCGGACGTTCAATGAGGGGTTCGCGACGACGGAGTACATCGCGGCGGCGCTGCTCGACATGGCGTGGCACACCCTGCCGGCCGGGCCGAAGCAGGCGGACGTGGATACGTTCGAGGCCGCGGCGCTCCGGCGCTTCCACGTGGACGTGCCGGAAGTGCCTCCGCGCTACCGGACCAACTACTTCGCGCATATCTGGGACGGCGGGTACAACGCCAACTACTACGCCTACCTGTGGAGCGAGGTCCTGGACGACGACGCGTACGCCTGGTTCACGGAGCACGGCGGGATGACACGGGCCAACGGTCAGCGCTTCCGCGAGATGATCCTCTCGCGCGGCGGCAGCGCCGACGTGGGCGCGATGTACCGCGCCTTCCGCGGGCGGGACCCGGTGGTGGGGCCGCTCCTCGAGGCCCGGGGGCTGGTCGCCGGGCGGCCGGGGCGGTAGAGAAGACGGGACGTCCGCCGCTCAGCCGTCGGCGGGGCGGCGGGCGGACCCTGGGAGCGGCGGCGACGACTCCCCGATCGCCTCCGACTCCGGTCTGAGCACGGACTGTCCGACCCGCATCAGCTCCAGGCCGGCCGACGCGAACGCGCCGGCATTCTCCTTCGCCAGCGTGCGCGACAGCGCGAGGACCTGGTCGGCCGCGGCCAGGAGCTTCGTGTGGCCCTCGGCATCGGGCTTCAAGAGCAGCTTGAGCTTGCCGACGAAGAACTCCAGCTCCTTCAGGTCCCCCCCGGCAACATGCTGGCCCTCCGCCGCGCGCTGGCCCATGTCCTGAAGGTGCCCATCGAGATCGCCGAGGACATCCTCGAGGTCGTCGAGCCATGCGCGGCGGGCTTGGCTTTCGTCCGCGACGCCGATCGGTATGGCAGCGGTTTGAGGGCCCATGGCGAGCGGCGGCGCGGCTGAATCGGCGACCTCCGCGGCATCGGCCCGGATCACTCCGTGTGCCGCCAACCGGTGGATCAGCGAGCGCGCTTCGGCCTCATCCAGTCCTTCGCCACAGCGTATCGTCTCCGCCCCGTAATCGAAGGTGATGGTCCCCAGCCCGCCGTAGCCCAGCGCGCTGAAGTTCACCGACCGGGTCCCGGAGTTCTCCGGCGTCGCGCGCCATCCTTCCGCCTGCCGCAGGTCGAACTCCCGGCGGCGGCCGAAGCCTCCCAGGGTCTGCGCCAGCCTGAAGAGGCCCGCGGAGAAGGAGAGTCGCTCCTGGCCGAACAGCGCCCACAGGATGGAGAAGAAGGCATAGCATCCCGCGAGGGTCCAGCCGCCGAAGAAGAAGAGCATCGAATAGGGGTGGGCAGCCGCCTTCTGGGACGACATACCGGTCAACTGGCGGAAGTGGAGCTCGACCCACGCCCAGAGCAGGAGCCAGATGATGAGGAAGAGCACCTGGGCGACCGGCCGCCGGATGGGGACCGTGACGACGATGCCGTCAGGCCCCTGTTCGAAGGTCGAGCGCATCGGAGGAGCGGACTCGAAGCTCACGGCGGGTAGCCTCCTGCGCTTCGGTGTCACTCGTCGGTCCCGCGCCTGAGCCGTCGCGCGCGAACGTGAGCGCACCGACCGCGCCCACCGAGTAACGCCTGCGCCACCACGCCGCA
>JBEKGT010000115.1:0-6716 GCA_050012655.1 Gemmatimonadales bacterium
GCTGCAGGCTGCCCTGGCGGCGCTCACGGCGGAGCAGCGCGAGGCGTTCCTGATGAAGCACGTGGAGGGGCGGTCGTACGAGGAGATGGCGCAGCTGCTCGGCGTGGGGGTGGACGCGCTCAAGATGCGGGTCTACCGGGCCCGCGACGCTTTGAGGGAGATGCTCGGAGGGCACCAATGACGTCGCACGATGCATTCGGCCGGGACACCCACCGCTACCTCGACGGCGAGCCGCACGGCGAGCTGCCGGAGGGCGAGCGCGTGAGCGCCGATCGCCTCGCGGCGGCGGCGCGGGCCCTGGCCGAGCGCCTTCCGGCCGTGGACGCCGCCCTCGACGAGCGTGTGATGGGCGCGGTGCGCGCGCGCCCCATGCCGGGGCGGCGCGACGCATGGCGGTGGCTGGTGGAGCCGAGGCCGGTGCGCATCCGGCCGGTGTGGGTGCCGCTCGCTCTGGCGGCGGCATTGGCGCTGTGGCTGGTGCCCCGCGCGTTCGCTCCCGCGCGGCCCGGCGCGCGAGGCGCCCCGGCCGCCGGAGCGGCGGTGGCGAGCGCGACGCACGACACCGTCTTCGTCCACTTCGAGATGACCGCGCCGGATGCGCGCGCGGTCGCGGTCGCCGGCTCCTTCAACGGCTGGCGTGCTGAGTCGCTGCCGATGCGGCGCGGGGAGGGAGGCGTCTGGTCGGTCACGATCCCGTTGGCGCTCGGCGAGTACCACTACCAGTTCGTGGTGGACGGCCGGCGCTGGGTGAGCGATCCGACGGCCCACGCCCTCGAGGACGACGGCTTCGGCGGCCGGAACAGCGTGATCGTGGTGGGTCCGAAAGGAGTGGTGCGCTCGTGAGCGCTCGGGGGATGCGATGCCTCGTGGCGGCGCTCGTCGTGTGGCCCGCGGTGCTCGCGTTCCGGCCCGCCGCGCTCGGCGCGCAGGAGGTGGGTGTGCGCTCGCGCCTCGCGGCCCGCGGACTCCCCGCGGAGCTGGTGCGCGAGGTCGCGGCCGTGGCGGATGACGCCGCGGCGCGCGGGCTCCCCGGCGCCGCCGTGGCGGACAAGGCGATCGAGGGGTGGGCGAAGCACGTGCCGGCGGAGCGCATCCTGAGCGCTGTGCAGCAGTACGCCGGCCGCCTCGGCGAGGCGTACGCCGCGCTCGGACGGTCCGGACTCGCCGAGCCGGGAGCGGAGATCGTGGTGGCGGCGGCGGAGGCGATGGGGCGCGGCCTCGGCGCGGCGGACGTCGGCGCCGTGGTGCGTGCGGCGCGCGCTCCCGCGGCGATCGCGCCGGGCCTCACGGTCGCGGCGGCGCTGACGGCGCAGGGCCTCGCCGCGGGCGCAGCGGTGGGCGTCGTGGTGGACGCGATGCACCGTGGCCGAACGGTGAACCAACTCCTCGACATCCCCTCGATGGCGCAGGCGATGCGCTCCGAAGGCCTCGATCCGGGGGAGATCGGGAAGCGGATGATCCGTGGCGATGAGCCCGGCACCGGGAGAGGTGCCATTCCCGGCGCCACGCCGGGAGGAGAGACGGGCGTCCATCGCCCCCCCGGGCTGCCCCCGGGAGTGCCTGGCCAGGGTGAGCAACAGCCGCCCGCTGGTCATCGGCCCCCCGGGGGCGAGTGAGGCGGGCGCTCCCGGCGCTGGCGGCGGCGCTCTTCGCCTGGCACGCTCCGCCCCTCGGCGCCCAGGACCTCTCGGTCCGCGTCGGCGGCCTCCACGCCCGCTACGCGGATTCGCTGTCCGGTACGGCCGGCTCGCTTGCCGGCCGACTCGTTCTGGATGCGGGGCGATTCCGCGCCGCAAGCACCCTCTCCCTCGCCCAGTTCTTGTCGGGTGACTGGGCCGCCCAGCTCGGCGCTAGTGCGCTCGGGCTGAAGGCCCTCGGCCGCGCATTCAGCATCGGCGCGCTCGGCGAGGTGAACGGCTCGTGGCTGCAGGGGGGCACCCTCAGCGGCACCGCCACCGCCGGGCCGCTCCTCGCTGTGGGAGCGGGTCCTTGGCTCGGCTCGCTGTCCGGGAGCGTCGGAGGGCTGCGGCGCATCGACGGCTCCTCCGCAGCGCTCGTCGGCGCCACGGCGCGCATGCGCCACGACTTCGGGGCCGTCGGCGTCAGCGCAGCCGTCAGCTTCGTGGGCGCGGGCGCCGTCCACTACCGCGACGTCACCTTGGGTGCCGACGCGAGCCTGGCGGCGTTCAGCGGGAGCGTGGTGGCGGGGGCGCGGAGCGGGGATCTGGGAGGAGGCCCCTGGCTGCAGGCGCAGGCGGCGTGGCGGATCGGGCCGTCGTGGGCGCTGGAGGTCGAGGGGGGCAAGTACCCCGAGGACGTCGCCGGCTTCACCCACGGCCTCTACGTGACGGCGGGGATCCGCCTCGGCCTCACCCCCGGTGCCCTCGATCCCCGGGTCCGTCGGCGCAGTGGCAGCGACGACATGCGCATCGAGCGGGCGGGCGGCGGCCGCGTGCGCGTGGTCTTCCGGGTGCCCGGCGCCCGCGAAGTCGCCATCGCGGGGGAGTGGAACGGCTGGGACAACGCCCCCCTCACCGCCCGTCCCGACGGCCGGTGGGAGACCGTCGTGCAGCTCCGGCCCGGGGCGTACCGCTTCTCCCTCGTGGTGGACGGCGAGCGCTGGACGGTCCCGGCGGGCGTCCCCTCGATGAGCGACGACTTCGGCGGCCGCGTGGGGCTTCTCGTCGTCGGCAGCTAGGCCCCCTCAGCTCGAATGGTCGTGCGCGATCTTCCAGCGCCCGGCCACCCGCTTCAGCACCAGCGACGTCGGTCCGGTGGAGGTCACCGAGTCGCCCCTCGTCAGCACGTAGGTCGCCACCAGGCTCGCCGCCCCCGCGCCGAGCCGCTCTACATCCAGCAACTGGAAGGTCAGGGAGTCCCGCACCGCCCCCGGGGCGAAGCGCGCCGCGTAGCGCGCCTTGATCTCGGCCGTTCCCCGCACCAGGCCCCGGCTCGTCACAAAGGTCGCGTCGGTCGTGTAGTCGGACACGAATCCGTCGAGGTCCCCCCCGTTCCACGCTCGGGCGCCGTGCTCGAGGAGCGCCGCCGCTTCCCTCCAGATGGCGGCCCGCTCCGCTCCGGCGCCGGTCACGTGGGGCGTCGCCGCCCTCCGGGCCTGGGCGCGGCCCGCGTCGGGGGTGGCCAGCGACAGGGCGCAGGCGGCGGCCGCTGCGAGGACGAGTCGGAAGGCGCGTCGGGTGACAGGGCGGGGCATCAGAATCCCTCGTGTGTAGGGGGCGATCGGGGTGGTCCAACAAGCTAAGCGGGACAGGGCGGGCCGCCAGGTCCGCTCCTGAGCATCAGGTAAGGCATTGTTGGGCATTGGCTTGGTGGCTTGCAGATTGCTGCCTCAAGCCCGCACATCGCTCGTAGCGACAGCAGTGAGTGATCGTCTACGCAGTTCTGCTGACATCAGCCAACAAGAAGCCATTCAACTGCCTGTGAATAATAGTCTTACGAGTATTTTGAAACCACCCACCTTGACACTACGTAATCATTGTGATATCATAACACTATCACACAGGAGGAACTTGTGATTCACGAGATCGAACGGAAGCTGACGAACGGGCTGTTCATGGTGCTGGTGCTGTTCCTGCTCACGGTCGGCGTCGCGTACGGCTTCGTCCGAGCCCTGCCGCCGGAGGGGCAGCAGCCCCAGAGCGTCGCGGCGCTCGTCGCCTGGGTCGTCGCCCTGGTGGTGGTCGCGGTGGGCTGGAAGGGGCTGTTCATCGTGAACCCGAACGAGGCGAAGGTCCTGCAGCTGTTCGGGAAGTACGCGGGGACGGCGAAGGAGCAGGGGCTCTGGTGGGCGAACCCCTTCTACACGAAGCGGAAGATCTCGCTGCGGGTGCGCAACTTCGAGACGCCGAAGATGAAGGTGAACGACCTCCGTTCGAACCCCATCGAGATCGCGGCCATCGTCGTCTGGCAGGTGGTGGAGACGGCCGAGGCGATGTTCCAGGTGGACAATTACGACAATTACGTGCATGTCCAGAGCGAGTCGGCGCTGCGGAGCCTCGCCTCGCACTACCCCTACGACGCGCACGCGGAGGGGGAGAAGGCGCTCTCGGTGCACACCGACGAGATCGTCGAGCAGATCAAGAGCGAGATCCAGGGGCGGCTCGAGAAGGCGGGGGTGAAGGTCCTCGAGGCGCGGATCAGCCACCTGGCGTACTCGCCGGAGATCGCCCAGGTGATGTTGCGGCGCCAGCAGGCGAATGCCATCATCGCGGCGCGGCAGCGGATCGTGGAGGGCGCCGTGGGGATGGTGGACATGGCGCTCGACATGCTCAGCAAGAAGAACATCGTGAAGCTCGACGAGGAGCGGAAGGCCGCGATGGTCTCGAACCTCCTCGTGGTCCTCTGCGCCGAACAGCCGACGCAGCCCGTGCTCAACACGGGAACGCTGTACCAGTAGGACGGCGTGGCCGAGCGCAAGCCGTTCCTGCTCCGGATGGACCCGGAGGTGTACGCGGCGCTGCAGCGCTGGGCCGCGGACGACCTGCGCAGCTTGAACGCGCAGATCGAGTTCGTCCTGCGGCGCGTGCTGCAGCAGGAAGGGCGTCTCCGCCAGGAGGCGCCGCAGGCCCTGGACGCGCTGACGATCCCGCCGGCGCCGGGCGCCACGGAAGGCGAAGGAGGGTGAGATGGTGTCGCACGCGGTGATGCAGAAGGACCTGCGCGTCGCCGGCCGGGTGCTGGCGGTGCTGGCCGCCCTGTCGCTGACCTGCGCCGTGGCGATGCCCGGCCAGGCGCCGGTCGCGGACGCGGGGCTCCTGCGGTGGTATCAGGGGACGCGCGAGATCGGCCGCGAGACGTTCCGGCGCTCGGCGCAGCTCTTCGAGACCGAGACCGAGGTCCCGATGCTGCACCTCAAGCTCCACTACCGCTCGGAGTATGACGCGGGAGGCCGCCTCTCGCGGTTCGAGGCGCGGCTCTTCGACAGCCGCACCGACACGCTGGTGCGCACCTACACCGCCACGGTGCAGGGGGACACGCTCCGCATCCGCCAGGTCGGCGGTCACCCCGCGGACACGAGCTGGGTGAAGGCGGCGCACGTCGAGGCGGTGACGCCGGCGCAGTCGCTCGCCGCGATGCTCGAACTGGCGGAGCGCGCGGGGGGCGCGGCGCGGAGCTACGTCGTCTGGTCGCCCGAGAGCAACGACACCCTCTCCTTCGCGGCGACCCCCCACGGCGACTCGCTCGAGGTGCGACTCGGCCCGTTCACGCTGACCGCACGGCTCGGCCCCGCGGGGCGGGTGGACCGCCTTGAGATCCCGATGCAACGGATGCGGGCGGAGCGCTGGTCGGGCGCCGGCGACACCCTCCCGCCGCTCGAAGGGGCCGTCCGTCCGCCGGCCGACTACTCGGCGCACGCGGGCTCGCCCTTCACGGCGCAGGAGGTCCGGGTCCCGGTGCATCCCGCCGCCGGCGACACCTTCTCCCTCGGCTGCACGCTCACGCTGCCGCGGCTCGGGCGGGCGCCCTTCCCGGTGGTGCTGACGATCACCGGCTCCGGCCTCGAGGACCGTGACGAGAACCTCTGGCCGCTGGTGCCGGGGTACCGGCCCTTCCGTCAGGTGGCGGAGCGGGTCGCATCCGCGGGGATCGCCACGCTCCGCTGCGACGACCGCTCCTTCGGCGCCTCGACCGGCGATGCGCGCCACGCTACGACCTCCGATTTCGCCGAGGATGCCTGCGCCGAAGTGGCGTGGCTGCAGGCGCGGCCGGAGATCGACCGTACCCGCATCGCCCTCGTCGGGCACAGCGAGGGAGGCGTGATCGCGCCGATGGTGGCGGTGATGCACCCCAGCGTCGCGGCGGTGGTGCTGATGGCGGGGACGGCCAAGAACGGCGTCGCGGTGCTCAAGGACCAGGTCGCCTGGCCGATCGAGAGCGCCTCCGGCATCAGCCCGGAGCGGAAGGCGCAGCTCCGTGCCGAGGCGATCGCCTCGGTGGACAACGACAGCACCACGTCGGACTGGATGCGCTTCTTCCGGCAGTACGATCCTCTCCCGACGGCGCGGCGGGTGCACCAGCCGGCGCTCATCCTGCAGGGCGCGCTCGACCGCCAGGTGACGGCGGGGCAGGCGGACACGCTCGGCGCGGCGATGCGCGCGGGGGGGAACCGTGACGTGACGGTGCGCGTGTTCCCCGGGCTCAGCCACCTCTTCGTGCCCTCGCCCACCGACGGCTCGCCGAGCGAGTACGCCTCGCTGACCGACGTCTCGGTGAGCCGCGACGTGCTGGACACGATGGCGAATTGGCTGGTGCAGAAGCTGCATCCGGCGACGGGGGGGAGGCGGCCGGGGCGGTAATCGTACCGCAGGACCATCGGACCATCGCACGGACGCACCGTGGGCGAGACCAGCCCGCGGTGCGTCGGTCTTTGAGAATGTGGCAGTGCGGCCCGGGGTGCTCGGTGCGACGGTACGCCGGTCCGATGGTACGACTGTCTAGGTCGCGCTGAGTGGCTCCGTCGCCAGACGCAGCAGCAGCTCCCGCTTCACCTGGTGCCCGCCGCTGAACGTGACGACGCGGCACGCCACGCCGGCGTCGGTGAGGCGCTTCTCGTCGTACGCGACCTTGGCGGGATCGTAGTACGTGTCCTGCTCGCCCCACACCAGGAGGACGGGGAGCCGGCCCAGCGCCGGCGCCGCGGCGACGTCGAGTTCCGGCGGGAGGGCGCCCCCCCAGAGGATGAGCTGGTCCACGCG